>CAYTDR010000397.1:0-7255 GCA_964436185.1 uncultured Candidatus Obscuribacterales bacterium
ATCGAGACAGTCGAAACTGAAGGCGTGCGAGTAGCCAAACTTGATGCGGGCAATACTCATATAGAACTGCTGGAGCCTCTCAACCCGGACACTCCGGTCGGTAAGTTCATGGAGAAGAACGGACCGGGACTGCACCATATCTGCCTTGGCGTAGCCGATATTGCCGGTGAGATGAATCAGCTGAAAGAAGCCGGGGTGCGCTTGATCAACGATCTACCGCGTCCGGGAGCCGGTGGTGCGAAAGTTGCTTTCGTTCATCCCAAAGCAACCGGCGGAGTGCTGCTCGAACTGTCCCAGCGACCGCCAGGCGAACACTGACCCCCTTCTTGGGAATCATTTCTTGTCCAAAACGGAAAAATACGGTATCACCGACGTGTTTTGATAAGCGTGGACACCTTCCCTCGCATTTTTCATGTCAACAAAAATGAGCAGATTCACACAATCGAACAAAGGCAGCCAAGGCAGCCGTTTTAGACAAAACTGCCAACTCTCGTGCGAGTGAGCGCAAGTCTGAATTCCTTTGCTGTGCCGGGTTCTGCCAACTAGGTTGGGTGATATTGCGAGATCTGCAAACCTATGATCGGCTCAATTATTGATGTTTTCCTATGATTGTGCCGCTGAACTGCGACCGGATGCTACTTTAGGTCCATCAGTTCCACTTACGCGCGCGAAGCGAAAAGGAATAATCATGCCAGTGATGACAGACTTATCGAAAATTGAAAAGGCCCTCGGAGACAAGGCCGGATTTTATCTCAACCACAAGTGCAAGGGCGTTGATAGAAATCTTCTACACTTACCCGGTCCTGATTTCGTCGATCGGGTGTCCTCAATTACAGACCGTAATCCGCAAGTTCTCAGAAACTTGCAAACATTGTTCAACCATGGAAGATTGGCTGGTACAGGCTATCTTTCCATTCTGCCGGTTGATCAGGGAATCGAGCACTCGGGCGGTGGTTCGTTTGCTAAAAACCCGATCTATTTTGATGGCGAGAACATCGTCAAACTAGCGCTGGAAGGCGGTTGCAACGCAGTCGCCACCACATTCGGTGTACTGGGATCCGTCTCCCGCAGATACGCTCACAAAATCCCCTTCATTGTCAAACTCAATCACAATGAGCTTCTCAGCTACCCGAACAGATATGATCAGGTTTTGTTCGGGTCCGTGCAGCAAGCCTGGGAATTAGGCGCAGTCGCCGTTGGCGCTACCATCTATTTCGGTTCGGAAGAGTCCACAAGACAGATTCAGGAGATCGCTGAAGCATTCCATGAAGCACATTCTCTCGGAATGGCGACGATATTGTGGTGCTATCTGCGCAACTCCAATTTCACCAAAGACGGCGTAGACTACCATGTAGCAGCCGATTTGACAGGACAAGCCAACCACCTTGGCGTAACAATCGAAGCCGATATTATCAAACAGAAACTGCCCGAGAATAATGGCGGCTACAATGCGCTCAAGTTCGGCAAGACCGACTCGAGAGTGTATTCGGAACTGAGCACCGATCATCCGATCGACTTGACCAGATATCAGGTAATGAACTGCTACATGGGTCGAGCTGGTTTGATCAACTCCGGCGGAGCCTCTGGCGAAAACGATCTCGAACAAGCAGTCGTCACCGCCGTAATCAACAAGAGAGCTGGCGGCATGGGTCTAATCTCCGGTCGCAAAGCCTTCCAGAAGCCGATGAAAGATGGCGTCGAGCTGCTCAATGCCATCCAGGATGTCTACCTCTGTGATGACGTAACAGTCGCATAGAGCTCACCCTGAAGAAGATAACAAACGAAAAACCCCTGGAGACTCCGGGGGTTTTTCAGTAATTTGATTTCCAGTCTGCGACTAACCTTTTTTGGTTACCTTGACGCCGGGCTCGTGTGCTTCCACTTTTGCTCCGCCTTCGGTAGAGACCTTCGCAGTTCCCCAGGCTTCGATAGTGGCATCATCTTTTGCATTAACTGTGGCATTCTCGTATGCCTTCACATGCACGCCACCGCTGGCATTGACTTCGCAATTGCCCAGGGCGATTACGATGCAGCTTCCAGTAGCATTGACCTTCGATTTGCCCCGGGCAAAAATCGTGCAGTTGCCGTCGGCATTGATAGTAACTGTATCTTCAGCGTGGACATTGACGTTGCCGTGAGCGTTGACTTCGACTTGCTGATCGGCAAATACGTGAGCCGAGCCGTTGGCGTCAATCTTGGCCAAGTTGGTGGAGAGAATTCTGGCTGTATCATATGCCTTGATCTGGCAGTTGGCTTTGGCGGTGATAGTCGACTGACCATAGGCTTCTACCTGACAGGTATCATGCGCCCAAATCTTAGACTGATCGTATGCTTTTACTTTGCAGCCGTCATAAACGTAAAGGTTAGCTGTTTGTTGAGCGATGGCTTCACCGCCTCTTTGATGTTTCGTGCCATAGAGGTATAGACCTACTCTCTCCTCTGCGCTGGCTGCCATGGTGGCAAAGATGAAAATGATTCCGACGAGTAAAAATGAGAATCTCATATCCTAATTTCCTTCTTGCTACGGTACGCGTCTGGTTGTTGTAGTGGAATTCGACGCAGTATCGAAAATGCTCTGGACATGTTTAGTAGAACAATCTTGCTCAACCATGTCCTCACAACGTTTCTGTGTCTCTTCAGCGTTCGATCCCTGCCGACCTAGAGAGTCAACCGCACAATTTTACAACCTTTCTCAATCCTGTGTTGCATAATCGATTTCAAGCCGTTGCAAGAGAAAGCTTTTGGCGCCTTCTCTCGCACTCGAAATACGCACTACGACTGGTGCCAGTGCTACATCCCGACTGGATGTCATTAGCGCTCGTAGGTTCGACTCGATACTTTAGCCGTCAACAAACGCGCGCGCCGATAGGTATCCCAGGCATTGTCGTTCTTTGTCGGGATGATCCCGTTGACCAACATTCTGCAAAAAGACATGAGTTTAGCTGCTAGCTTCATGACTAACACCTCGTTTTCTATGTAACTACTTCCCTTGCAGTACTTACCCGCTGTAATCGAAAAGCCTCGCTTGACAGCCTCCTCGAGCCATTTCCTTTTCACAAAGCTCGCCGCATTCACTAACTACGTTGCCGGAGCCTCCCTGTAACAGCGGAAGCTAACTTCAGAGCAACCGTACCCGTCGCCATTTCGCAGACTGACAGCGAAAACGTTTCCCTGGAACAATGGTGCTTAAGACACTTTCGACTACCTTGGCCCCTCCTGGCGCCGAACGCTTCCTCGGTACAATGGTGGTATTTTGCAATATCACAACATCACTGAAGCGGGAACCTAATATCTCAATCAGGAATCGGCTCAAACCGCCTGTCGCGGGGCTTGAAGAGAGGCTCAGTGCTGGCAATCCATTGAATGGGAGAAGGTGGAACTGCGCTGCCGATCGGCATTCCCTTTGCTTGACTGGTTGTTCGACCGTCGTGAAGATCGATCGTATCCAACTTATTCACTCCTTTATCTGATCGACTGCAAAAAACAGGCTTTAAACAATCATCAACGAAACAGCTCAGACGACATCCATCGTATGTCGTCGTTTCGCTTGCGAAAAATCTAGCTTCAACTCACAGAAAAGGACCGAAAAAATGAGGACTGCGGTGCTGGCATTGTGCTTGTTTTCCTTTGATGTTCCTGCGCTGTTGGGCAAAGAGACGACTCAATCCAGCGGTGCGAGCACCTTGCCGGATGGCGACAGAGTCTCCCCCCAGGTGCGCAGCGACTACGATCCCTACGGATACAACTATTCTCGCTATCCGCGCTTTCCCTTCAACGATTCTCCGCCCAGGCGACCAGCCTCAAGCATGCGCGAAAGATACGTTACGGTCCTGGTTCCCATCGAGCAATATTCTCGATCGTACGACCCAAGCACAGGCACATGGCGGCAAGTTGTCGTCAGTCGCCGCTACGTGAAGCGAACCATCAGATGCGAATGGAACGCTCAACAAGGCTGCTACGGCTACTTCCAAGACGGGCGTTTTATTCCGGTTCGCGACTGAGCAGTTCCGTCGCCGGCTAATTCAAAGTAAACAGCACAGGAGGTGTTCGATGCTCGAAGCACTCGGATTAACGATTTTGTTCGTTATCGGTTTTGTGGTATTCGGTGTGGTGGCAGGCTATCTCGTGGGCAGAGTCCTCGCGCCGCGCTTTCTTCCCGCCGATCTCGTGGGTGATCCCGCTCGCCAGGCAGTCCTTGTCGGCAAGGCAGCGACCCTGGCCGCCTGGACCAGCGGCATCGTCTGCGGAATGATTGGCGTCATGGCCATGTTGTTCGACGGGCCTGGGGCTGCTCTCTGGCAATAAAAGCAACTGCGACTGGCATCATCTGACAGTGGAAACGCCCATGACCAGGGTGTTTCCACTGTCCGCGGGCGGCAGAGTTTTTGCGACACAAGGTCATACTATATTTAATAGTTCCTTCGAATTCAAGAAAAGGAGGGACGCAGCCTGGATTTTGTCCAGGCTACGTCGACTCCCAATTCCCGCCTCAAGCAACGGAGCACCTTTTCAGGTAGTCTCCGCCGCCTGAGCATTCACTTTGGCAAAGCAGCGCTTGGCTTACTTGCGACCGACCAAGCGTCCCCAGACGTCGGAGATGGCCTTGATCAGACCGGCGAACAACCCTCCGACCCAGCCGAAGATGGGGCCGAGGAAATTGTCCCACACAGCCTTGCAGAGGTTGACGAACCCCTCGAAGATGACCTCGAACCGGCTCCAGCAGGCGTCGTAGACACCGGCCAGAATCGGGTTGAGCCACGGGCGGACGAGCAGGTCGAGCGGGAACCGAATCACGGCGAGCAGGCCCGGGATCACGACCGTGAAGGCCAAGCTGGCAACCGTCGAGGCGATGATTGCCGCGAGGGGCCAGTAGTCCGGCGAGATCAGGTACAGCTTGTACGCGACGTGGAGGAACAGCGCAGCGCTGAGCGCCCAGCCGATGGCGCTGGCACCGACGCCGAGCAGAATGCGACCGATGATCAGGTAGACCAGGAAGCCCAGGACGGCCAGGGCAGCGGTGACCACCCAGCCAGGCAGCCCGAACACACCAGCAGCCAGCGGGATCGCCTGCCAGATGCCCAGACCGAGAATGGCGGCGTTCGCCAGGTGCAGGAAGAAGTCCCGGTACTCGGTCTTGTTGTAGCGGCGTTCGTAGGCGACCTCGATGACGTTCTTATCCCACCAGTTCGTCACGTCGTTCGCCAGCTTGTGGACCGCCTTGTGAGCCGACTCGAGCGCATCACCAACCGGCTTGGCAGCCCAGCTGATGGTGAGGACGCGGACGAGCGCGTAGAAGAGCGGGTACACGACGAAGAACGTGAGCGCAGCAGCAGCGGCAGTGGCGCTCCAGAACAGCCAGGGGCCCATCTCGGCATGCGGCTGGAAGTATGCGAAGACGGCGACGCCAGCGGCGGACGCCAGACCGAGCAGAGCGTTGCCGGGGCTGTCATCGAGGATCTCACCGAGCCCGATGTACGAGATCACGGCCGTGACCACGGCGACTACCACGCAGACGGCGACGGGCAGGAAGCCGTAGAAGCTGAGAGCCAGGAAGGCGAGGGCACCGACACCGATCGCGGCGGGGATGGTCGCCGCTTGTCCGTAGAACTTGCGGTAGTCCTTGTCCTTCTCGTTGTAGGCGGTTTCGGCCAGGCTCTTGAGGCTATCGAGCAACCACTTCACCAGGCCGGTCTTGAGCAGACCGTGGATGGCCGGATAGATGTAGGCGATGCCCAGCAGCACAGCCCCGATGGCGGCAGGCACTCCGACGATCGGATTGCTGACGACGAGGCCGGAGAGCCCGAAGTACACGGCGGCTGCGCTGAGCGCCGTGGCGGCGGCGGGAAGATCGCCATGGTCCAGGAGCTGGAAGAAGATCCGGACGGGCACCCAGAACGCCAGCACGCCAGCGACGACGGCTACGACAGGGTAAGTGAACAGCGTCGCGTTCGGAATCAGACCGGCAACGCAACCGTACGCCTCGTAACCGATCCAACCGGCCAACGCGACGGAGCCGATGCCCGAGATGACTGCGACCAGGTCCTCGACCCACTTGCCCTTCTTCGGCTCACCTTCCTTGACGTTCTTGTCCTCCACGAAGTCCCACAGCGCACCCGAACCAGGCAGGACCTTGAGTCCGTTGACCAGGCCCTTGATGGCGGGACCGACGTGCTCCTTGATGTTCGTGTCAGTCCATTTCAACAGCTTGTCGTTGATTGGCCTGAGCAGATAGAGGAACCCTGCGGGCCAGACGATGAAGAACGTCAGGACCCAGGCGAGGCAGGTGGCGGGGAACCACAGGAAGACGGTGTAACCCTGGTCCCAGCCGACGTAGGCCGCGGTCAGGAAGGCAGCGACGCCAGCGAGGGCCAGACCGATAAGGCCGTTAAACAGGCCGCGGAGGAAGCCCTTGTAGGCCTCGCTGCTGAGTCGTTTGCCAAGCTTGTAAACGGGAACGACAGCCAGCGCGAGCGGAATCAGGAGGATCTGGGACCATCCGCCGCTCGGCTTGTTGTTCGAATTCGTAGCTGAGTTCATACTTACTCCGATTCATTCTCTGGGAGTTGGTAGTCAGAGCAGGATCGTCACCACGATGTCCTGCATAAAAGCAGCTTGACCGAGCCTTAACCCAGTCAAATGGCACCGCAAAGTATGCCAAACCTTTGCGGTCCTTATTGTTGCGGCTGAGACTCGACTGAACCACCTAAGGCATGCGAATGTGCGCGGGAATTAGAGCGGGGCGCTATAGATGTGAGTCGAATCAAAAACCTGTTGACAACTTGAGTTATTACGTAAAACTACCGCAGCCGAGTTAGCAGAGGAAAGAACTTTGGAGCCTCTTTTACATTGAATACGCATATCGCGGATGCGCAGCTCTGCTAGGTTTTGTTCACGAACTTTACCTAACCTCCCGGTCCAGGCCGTACGGACATCCGGGGTTACGCAATAAAAAACTTTTGCTATCGACTAATTCATCATCTTTCAATCAGCGGAGCTGATACGCCCAATGCTCCATACCCCCTGAGTGTGATTCCGAACTTTCCGTTTGGCACTCAAAACGATTAAACCCCGCTTATCAACGGGATCTTTGATACTCGACTCCTCCCACGCTCCCACTACATTTTGTGCCGGGTATCAATCAGCAAGTTCGGAGTGTAACTCATACTATAGAACGACATAGAACCACGACGGAATAACGAATAGCGGAGGAGTTGGGCGAATGTGTCGAGTGAAAAGTTTGGCACGATGCTGAAAA
>CAYTDR010000398.1:0-7248 GCA_964436185.1 uncultured Candidatus Obscuribacterales bacterium
TTCTGTAGTCTACCGACCTCAAGCGAAGCTAGGCTTCAACCCCGTGGACGGTGGATCATCTTCCGGCTTCGCTACCTTTTGAGGTGTGGCGATGTCGAGCTTATAATCATCGGTGGTCGTGATTACGGGTGGGGGAGTGACTCCTCCGGTGGGTTCCGGCGGTTCTCCAAGAGCCAACCTGCGATTGACCTCTTCGATGATTGCATCGACTTCCGCTCGGTCCAGAGTTTCTTTCTCCAGTAGAACTTTGACGATAGCATTCATATGTGGACGATGTTTGACCAACAGATCTTTGACTCGTCCATATTGATCGGATACAAGCTTGGTGACTTCCTCGTCGATAACTGTAGCGACGTTTTCACCATAGTCACGCTCATGCCCGAAGTCTCTGCCGAGGAAGACATGCTCATGCCGTTTTCCAAAAGTCATAGGTCCGAGCCGATCGCTCATACCGAATTCAGTGACCATCTTGCGAGCGATCATCGTGCTCTTCTCGAGGTCGTTCTGCGCACCAGTGGTGACGTCACCATAAACGAGCTCTTCAGCTATACGACCGCCGAGGCAGACGCCTATCTGGTCGATAAGCTGGTTCTTCGTCTGGGAGAGAATGTCCTCATCCGGAAGCAACATCGTGACACCAAGGGCGAAACCACGAGGAATGATAGTCACTTTGTGCAGAGGATGCGCATTGGGAAGTAGAACGCCCATGAGTGCGTGTCCGACTTCGTGAAATGCGGTCATCTCCTTTTCTCTCGGGGAGATGATTCTCGATTTCTTCTCCGGACCGAAACTGACTTTATCGATCGCCAGTTCGAGATCCTGCATGTCGATCTCTCGCTTGTCGTTACGTGCGGCTTGCAGAGCCGCTTCGTTGAGCAAGTTGGAAAGGTCTGCACCGGTAAATCCCGGGGTTCTCTTGGCGAGAATTCTGATGTCTACATCTTTGCTTATCGGTTTGCCACGAGCGTGCACCGATAGAATCTTCTCTCTTCCGGCGATATCCGGCGGATCGATTACAACCTGCCTGTCGAACCTGCCTGGACGGAGCAGTGCCGAGTCCAGGATATCCGGGCGGTTGGTTGCTGCTACCACGATGATGCCCGTGGTTCCTTCAAATCCGTCCATCTCAACCAGAAGTTGGTTGAGCGTTTGTTCTCTTTCGTCATGCCCGCCGCCCAGTCCAGCGCCGCGCTGACGTCCGACGGCATCGATTTCATCGACGAACACTATACAAGGAGCATGTTTTTTGGCTTGATCGAAGAGGTCGCGGACGCGAGAAGCGCCGACTCCGACGAACATCTCAACGAAGTCCGAACCGGAAATACTGAAGAAGGGGACGCCGGCTTCACCGGCAACTGCCTTGGCGAGCAGCGTCTTCCCTGTACCCGGTGCGCCGACGAGCAGCACTCCGCGAGGGATTCGAGCGCCAAGAGCCTGGAATTTCTCAGGGTTCTTGAGGAAATCGACGATTTCTTGCAGTTCCTGCTTTGCTTCATCGATGCCTGCAACATCAGAGAAGCTCACCTTAACTTTGTTGTCGACCATCAGCTTGGCGCGGCTGCGTCCGAAGCTCATCGCCTGGTTGCCGCCAGACTGCGCACTGCGGAACATGAAGAGCAGTCCGACCAGAACCAGGATGGGTAGGAAAAACGAGCTCAGCATGCTGAACCAGAATCCGGATTTGTCCTGATCTTTCACTTTGACGGAAACACCGGCTTCGTTAAGCTCCTTAATCAGAGCTTCCTTCGCCTCCATCGGCACAATTACCGGTTTTTCCTTATTGCTGTCTGTTTTTTGCAGCTTCACTCGTACGATCGAGTCGCCGTTTGTCACGGTCACGTACTCGATTTCAGACGGGTTATTGTGCAGAGTTTTCAGCAAACTCGAATATGTGGTCGGATCTTCGCGCCGGTTAATGTTGCTCAGCGAAAAGACGAAGACCACTAGCACTAGTAGTAATACAAAAACGGCCCAAGTCGTACCGTATTTTCTCATTACTCAAACTCCACAAATACCATCATAGGATTATATCAGATTGAAGAGGGCCATTAAGGCACGTAGAAAGAGGGCTTACGCCCTTTGACATCATTGAATGCACATAAAGAGCTGGTTTTGTTGAATTCGACTACCAAAATCGAGCTAGAGACCAGTTAACAAGACTTCTTGATAGAGCGGTTTTGGTTGCCTGATTCAGTCACTCAAATCGATTCGACATTTTCGGTTATAGCAAACCCTGGCCATAACTTCCCAATCTTTTTAACAATTGAGTAAGAGTTGGGGACCTGAAAGAGTTCAAACAAGCAACGCTCCGTGGGACAAATCGGTCCAACGCAACCGGTGGGTCGGCTGCTTCTCAACCCGCAAAAGCTCGCTCAAGCCGACCTGTGGAACCCAGATCACTTCGTTCTGGTCAGCGACCACGATTGTCGAATAGTTGCTGTGAAGCTCGGGCTGCCGGTTACCGGAGGGAGACTTGTGAGTATGAAGATATTTCTTTAGCTTAACACTGTTTTTCATGCCAAACGGGCGGATTGTGTCACCTGGAAGGCGAGCCCGGACAATCAAAGGAAGCGAGACTCTCGAAAGATCGACAAGAGCTTCCACTCCCTGCACCTGCGGAAATACCACAGGTTTGCCGCCTGTCCAGAGTTCCACTTGCAGACTCTTGTCGAGCCACGTAATGATATTCGATGACGTAGTGGCGTTATCGCTTCTGTCGCCAGGTAAGCGTATGACAGTCAGTTGAGCAGCCAAGAACCAATCCTTAGAGTCCTTGTATCTCTTCTCGTCTAGATCGATCCAGCGGCACCAGCCGTGCTTCCTATCGATCCTGATCTCCCATTGCCTCGAGAGTGACAAGGCTCCGTCAAGGGCATGGGTGATCAGGCTGGCAGCCTCTGAAATTCGGTCGTAGTTGGGTTCTATGGAGCGAGCACGCAGCGCTTGCGCCACGATTCGTCGTCGAATTGCCACGTCTTGTCGGGCGAACTCATCTTGAATCCAGACCGTTTCACCGTTGTCGAGGCGCTCGATTTTCTCCAATGCGTTTTTAGCAATCCCGTCCATGAAAAGGTTTTCGTCACGCAGTATCACGTGAAGTTTGCTCATGCGCTCGGTCCAGCCGGGAAACCTTTCCGAAATCAATGGCGCCACCTGAGTTCTTATGAAGTTGCGCGTGTATCGCAACTCATCATTGCTGCTATCGTGCCGGGCGAGAATACTCTGCGCCGCTAGATAGCGCTGGCAATCCAGTTTCGATACACGCAGAAGAGGACGAACCAGCCACAGGTCGCCCTGAGCGCTCAGAGTTCGAATATCGGTAATGCCGCTGAGACCATGGACTGCGGTTCCTCGAAAAATCCGAAATAGAATTGTCTCTGCCTGATCGTCTCGCGTGTGTCCCGTCAGCACGAATTGAGCACCCAGATCGCGTGCGCAGCGTTCCAGAGCGCGATACCTCATCTCTCTCAGTCTATTCTCCGATATCGCTATGCCGTTCTCCAAATCGGCCCTCTGAATGATCGACAAACTGATGCCCAAGTTCGAACACAGCATCTGGCAAAAGCGTTGGTCCTCGTCAGATTCAGCGCCGCGTAACTGGTGATTGACGTGACAGGCATAGAGACTCCAGCCGTGTTTTCGGGCAAGCGGCGCCAGGGCGAGCAAAAGACTGGTCGAGTCCGGGCCGCCGGAGAGCGCGACGAGGAGACTATCGCGCTCGGCATCGCACTTTGTCAGAGCATATTCGAGCGTACTCTCAATTTCGCTGGTAATTTCAAGCTCCGGTACTTGCACGCTGGTTCCTCCTTCCTTTACAGATGCATGTTTGCGGCTCGTCAATTATTGCAGGCCGGAGTCTATCATTATTAGCAAATTAACAAGCGAAGAGGCATCGGGTGCGGTATCCTTGCTTTATGAGGAACTTTTTGAGCACTGTCTCGTCGTCCAAACAATTATCAGTGTTGTATCAGGTCGGAAATTTTAGGTGAAGAACCATCGCTTTCTAATTACGCTGACTGTGGGAGCAAGCTTGACGCTTTCACCTGCCGCATTTGGCGAGGACAAACAAACTCTGCAAGGTTCAATCGAGAAAGCAGGTGTCCTTGACGAGATGCCGGCTCCGGATATGCCAACGCCTGTGGTCACCGGCGGGACGTCAAAGAAGAAACGAATCAAAGACATTTACGACGAAGATTTCGGAAAAGATCAACCGCTACAAGGAAACATCTCGAAGGATACTCTCAACGGCGACCTCGACGATGCCGATTTGCAGCCTGGCGTCGGACAAATGGACGGAGGTGCACCACTCAAGGGTAGTGCCACTTCAGAGGGAATAAGCGGATTGAAAACACAGGATCCTGATATGGACGATCAGGAGCTCATGGTTGAATGGGACAAGTGGAGAAACCGCTTCCTCTGGGCAGTTCAATCTGGTGTGCAAGAGTGTCTGAATAATCCGGAAGATGCAATGCTCAAGTGGGATCCGCAGAAACAGACGATCGTGATGAAGTTTCCGCTTGGAACAACGGCCTGGTTTACCTGCAAGGTAACCAATCAAAGAAGAATCGAGTCGATTAAACTCCTCCATTCATCAGGTTTTCCTGGATATGATGATGCTGTCGTCAACGCGGTGAAAATGCTTGAAGGAACATCGATATTGAAGTTTCCTGGACGCTCGCGCCGACTGACCGTCAGGCAGACGGCTGGAATCAAAACTTCGGACCAGGGCGGAAGGCAGTTCTTCAAATTCGGCGATGTAGAACGATACCGCCAATAAATCGCGCACCGTATATAGTGTCGCGCATTGCGAACATTCAGGGATTGATTTTCAACATCAAAAATTAATGCGGTATCTCATTCGGTGCCGCCGACACGAGCGAGAATTTGTCCGTCCGCCGTGTATCTACAAATTGCTACCAGGCCTAACCGCCCAAATGCGTGAAGCAGAAGATTGCCACCACGAGCAGCACGGCGAATAGAATCAACAAGCCTTTGTGGTTCGACAATTCACGAATGGTCTCCGCACCAGTTGGCGGGGTCCTTTTGGCAATCAGCTCCGCCTTTGTCTGTTGCGCTTTTTTGACTAACGATTCGAGCTCTTGAGCACCCATAGTGGGATCCCATGATTGCTCGGTCTCCAAGACTGGTGGCGGTTCCGGCTCCTCCTCCACTATCTCTTCTTCGAACACCATGTCGGGATAGATGTACTTGAAGAGCACGGAGATGTCTTCGGTCTCCCCCTTTTCCATGCACTCATACCAGGTGTCGAGCGCCTTCTTCAGCGTCGTTACGCTTTCGATTCGCTTGGCGGGCTCGGATTCGAGACAAGATCCGATGATCGCGTCGATCAATCTCGCCCCTTTGAGCATTCGCTGGCGATAGGCGACAGGGTCCGGTTTGCGAATTTGATCGCAGTGAGCGGCCATCATCTCATACACCGTCGCCTCGTCATAAGGCACGGCGCCTGTGATCAACTGATAGAGGACGACGCCCAACGAATAGATGTCAGAACGTGTATCCATCGGTTGTCCCATGCACTGCTCAGGACTCATGTAAACTGGAGAGCCTTGCACGAACTGCGTAGTCGATGAATGACGCAACTCCTCCTGGACTTGAGCCAAGCCGAAGTCGACGACCTTGACTGTGAAAGCTCCGTCCTTCTCGTCGATGACAATGTTGCCCGGCTTAATGTCTCGATGTAGTACGCCCTTTTCATGCGCGTACTCGACGGCGTCACACAATTGCCCGAAGATTGTTTTGATTATCTGCTCGTCTTTGACGCCGCCGCGAAGCTGAAGCAATCGCTCCAGGCTCTGTCCCTTCAGGTACTCCATGACAAAGAACGGACGCCCATTTGGCTCCACCAGACAATCGTACACGTGGACAATGTTTCTGTGATTGAGCCGCCCGTGAACCCTCACTTCTTGCTCGAACCGTTTTAATGCTTCCACATTTTTGGACGCCAGAGTCTTGATCGCCACTATACGCTCGACAGTGACATGACGTCCCTTGTAGACCATCGACATGCCACCGCGGCCAAGCGATTCCACAATCTGATACTTGCCGGCGACCACATAACCGATCAGCGGGTCTCGTGGAGGTCCGGCCTGAACTGCACCGGCATCACCAGGACCACCGGCTTGAAAGTTACCTTGTTGACCGTTGTTTGTCATCCGTTTTTCAACCGCGCTCAACGGCTGAGCAGCTTAACTCTCTCATACCCAGCTTTACAATTTGCCTACGGGTTTTCCATATATTTCAAAGAATTCTGATATGAGCGTCCAACTCTTCCCACACTTTATCGACAGCCTTTTTTGGATTTAACTACAGCTCCAATGGCACTAGATTCGGCGAAGTCCGATTAGAAAGAAGGAAAACGCCCTCCCTGACGTTTGGGAAGGCGATTCTTATCTCTACTCACGCACGCGAAGGCTTAATCCCAGGCGAGAGCTCCACCAGTTTGATAGTCGATGACTCTCGTCTCGAAGAAATTCTTCTCTTTCTTGAGGTCGATCATCTCCGACATCCAGGGGAACGGATTCTGTGCATTGGGGAATTGTTCGGGCAGTCCGATCTGTCGCAAGCGTCTGTTGGCGATGAAGCGCAGGTATTCGCTGAACATCTGCACGTTAAGACCTAACACTCCTCGCGGCATTGTATCTACAGCGTATTTGTACTCGAGATCCACTCCTGCCAGCACGAGTTCGATGATCTCGGTTTGAAAGTCCTTCGTCCAGAGATGTGGGTTTTCGATCTTGATTTGATTGATCAGATCAATTCCGAAGTTCAAGTGCATCGATTCGTCTCTCATGATGTACTGGAACTGCTCGGAGGAGCCGGTCATCTTGTTTTGTCTTCCGAAGGACAGCATCTGGACGAAACCTACATAGAAGAATAGACCTTCCATGATGATGTAGTAGCCAATCAAATTGCGCAGGAAGCGTCTGTCGGTTTCTTCCGTACCTGTCTTGAAATCAGGATCGCTCAATTCGGTGGTGAACTGAAGTTCGAAGACATCCTTGTCGTGGATCGCGGGTACTTCACGATACATGTTGAAGATTTCGCCTTCATCAAGACCGAGACTCTCGATTACATACTGATAAGCATGGGTGTGGACAGCTTCTTCGAAGGACTGACGGAGAAGGTACTGGCGACATTCCGGATTGGTAATGTGCCTGTAAATCGCCAGCACCAGGTTATTAGCTACCAGAGAGTCGGCAGTCGAGAAGAAACCCAGGTTGCGCTTGA
>CAYTDR010000399.1:0-3994 GCA_964436185.1 uncultured Candidatus Obscuribacterales bacterium
CGGCTGTCAATTCAGGACTAGCGAAGGTCGAACGATACCTATGATCAAACCGATCACTTATCTGGTGGCGATGACAAAGCATATTGTTTTGGTCAGTCTGTTCGCCTTTTTCGTGACATGCTCGGCAGCCATAGCCCAGTCATCCATAGCAATAAAAGCCGGCAATCTTATCGATCCAGAGAGCGGTCAAGTCTTGCGAAACCAGACTATTATCGTTCAAGACTCAATCATAAAAGAGGTTGGTACCAACCCAGCCGTACCGAAAGGCGCGAAGGTCATTGATCTTTCAAGCAAGACTGTTTTGCCAGGACTGATCGACTGCCACACACACCTAACCGATGGTTCATATGTCGACCCGGTGATGGAGCTGAGAAAGTCATCTGCAGAAAAGGTGCTCGAAGCTATTCCTCATGCAAAACGAACACTATTGGCAGGGTTCACAACTGTTAGAGACGTTGGAACATATAGAGCTTTGATCGATTGCGCATTGCGTGATGCCATTGCACGCGGTGATGTAACAGGGCCGAGGATGTTCGTGGCCGGCGCCTACGTCACCATAACTGGTGGCGGCGGATCGATGACGGGATTCGCGCCGGATATTACTATTCCATGGGATTTAAAGTTTGGACAGGCAGATGGACCGTGGCAAGTACGACAGCGCGTGCGAGAACTGGCACATAGGGGTGTCGACTTCATAAAGATCTTGGCGACTGGAGCCGTTCTTACTCACGGAAGCAATCCAGCGTCTCAGGAATTCACTCTGGAAGAGATGCAAGCGGCCGTGGAGGAAGCGACGAAGTTCGGTCTGAAAGTAGCTGCACATGCGCACAGCGCCAGCGGAATAAAAGATGCGGTTCGCGCCGGTGTTGCCTCAGTAGAGCATGGCACCTACTTGGATGATGAAGGAATCGAGTTGATGAAAGCGAAGGGAACCTACCTGGTAGCCGATATCTACAACGAGGAATATATTCAGGGCGAAGGAAAGGCGAAGGGGATGCCCACTGACTTTCTGGAGCACGATCGAGACCTGGGCAGAATCCAGAGGGAAAACTTCAAGAAGGCTGCTCTTGCCGGTGTAATAATGGCATACGGCACCGATGCTGGTGTCTTCCCTCATGGTATGAATGCAAAACAGTTTAGCTGGATGGTAAAGTACGGGCTGACCCCGATTCAAGCTATTCAGAGCGCGACAATTTCGGCGGCCAGGCTTCTGGGCAAAGAAAACCAAATTGGTTGTATAAAACCCGGTTACAAAGCCGATCTCGTTGCTGTGTCCGGTGATCCGCTCAAAGATATCACGGCATTAGAGAAGGTCGAATTCGTCATGAAAGACGGCCAGGTTTTTAAACAGAACTGAACCTGACAATGCCTCGCGTGAAGCTTGTCTTTCATGCAAGCAATTAACTCGTCATCCGTTCAAACAAGCACAATTCACTACTCGTCCGAGTCAGGACGAACATACTCTGCACGAGGATGAAGGCTGATGCCACCACGACTGGTGAACTTTCCTGTGACCACCAACCACTCAGGTTCGAGTAAATTGACCAGATCGTTCGCAATCCGGTTAACGCATGACTCGTGGAACTCTCCATGTTGCCTGAACTCACCAAGGTAGAGCTTGAGCGACTTGCTCTCGACACATCGTTCTCTCGGCTCATATTCGATCTCGATTGTGGCAAAATCCGGCTGGCCGGTAATCGGGCAGAGGCTTGTGAACTCGGGAGCACTGATTTGAACGACACCCTGCACCGCGTTGGGATTCTCTTCGCTCGAAGCGAACGGATTCGGCACCCATTCCAGCGTCGAGGCCTCAGGGCGATCGTATTTGATGTTGCTCTTCTGACCAAGGTGTTTCAATTCGGACGCCATATTCACTCTCCCTCGACTATAAATGCATTACGAAAATCTACGACCATTGACGGAGCAGGTCAAGCTTTCTCCGTTAAACACAGCAACATCTGATTAAGACTGTCTTTTAAAGAATCGAACGTCCTCGGCTGGGATTCCAGTGCAGACATAGTCGATGCATGATCTGGCAAGTGGTGGAAGCACCGCCATCAGCCTGCCCCCTTCCTCTGTAAGCCAGATGCGAAACGAACGCCTATCCTTCTCGTCTCGCTCTCGCCGAATTAGTCCCCGCTCTTCCATGCGTTCCAGCACGCCGGTAAGAGAGCCTCCGATCTGCTCCAGATATTGACCGACTTCGCTCACCTGCACTCCATCCTCCTGCCAGAGCCGGCAGAGAACGACCCAGTGACTTGGCGTGACATTGTGTGGTTCGATTGCACCAGTCATCGTCCCTGACTCTGCGATTATGGTGAAACCTGAAGGACAATACGTAATCGTCGTGGCACCCGATCAAAGAGCTCACTATAAAATCGGTGAAGCTAGGTCGTGATTTCGGTCACGCCAGCGAAGTCCTTGAGGGGCTGTCCGCCACTGAAACAATCTTGACCGAGCCTTCAAACCAGATCAAAGAAGGCGATAAGCTCAAAACCGTGCTGAAAACAGAGACGAAACCGGAGATGAAGAAATAGCCTACAGACCCAAGGTCCATCCCCTTCAGCGGACACCGATGATCTTGTGAGTCTGCAAGGTAAGCCGGTAACCGAAGTTGAGCGCAATGTCTATACATGCTTTGGTGTTGAGCTCATTTTTTTCCGAACAGCCCGAATCCAGCGGCATTACATATACAGGCACGTTCTCCGAAGGACGGGCCAACCGTGCTTGTCTTCCTTCCACCTGAGTCGAGTACGTAGGCAATCCATCAGCACTATCGACTTTTCCCGCTTCAATCACGTACTTGTAAGCAGAGATGCGTGATTTAATTTGCTCATGCAGCCTTTCGGTCTTCGGGCTGCAAACAATGCTGAGCCCATCGCTATCGGGCAACTCTTGCCATAGCGTGCCGTTTGTCTCGATTTGCACCTGATAGCCGGAGACCAGCAAGTGCTCGACCATTGGCGTGATGTTCTGCCGAAACGGCTCCCCTCCGGTAATCACTACCAGTTCGCAATTGTCGCCCGCCAATTGATCGATTTGGCACGTAATCTGATCGAGGTCCGGTCTCCAATCAGAGGATTCGAAATCGGTATCACACCAATAACATCGCAGGTTACAGCCTCCAAGACGTACGAAGACCGCCGGTCTTCCCACAAACGGACCTTCACCTTGAAGAGTATAAAAGATCTCCTGGATCCACAGCTTCGAGCCATCACCTGGCTCTTGAGGTCTCGTCGGATTGGCCCCTCTCATTGCCTCGCGCCCTCCGCCGACCGGCTCGAGAGGCGCTCCAAAAGCGGGTCTACTACTCCTGCTTGAGAGAATCCTTTGGCTCGCAGCAGGCAGGAGTTGCAGTGGTGGCAAGGTGGTACCGAGCCGTTGTAACATGTAGTGCTGTAACCGAGCCCTTCCATGCATCCGGGCAGCGTCATCGCCAGACGAACAGTTTCGCATTTGGTCAGTGACATGAGTGGGCAGACGATCTGGATGCTTCGCTCAAGCCCGGCAATCAAGGCTTTCTCCATGTTACGGATAAACTCTTCTCTGCAGTCCGGATAGCCGGAGAAGTCTTCTTGCGACACACCACATACGATCTTGTCACAACCGAGTGTATAAGCTCTGCTTCCTGCCAGCGACAGAAATATGATGTTGCGACCCGGCACGAATGTACTCGGGAGGCTGTTTTTGTTCTCCGACTCAGCAGCAGCAGAGGGAACCTCGCCATCACTACAAGTGAGAGTACTGGTATCACGAAGAACATTGCCGATGTCGATCACCTCATGGCTCACACCAGCCATTCTGGCAATCTGTGCAGCACTTTCCAGTTCGATGCTATGGCGTTGTCCATAGGAAAATGTAACGGCATGCACGCGGGCAAACTGCTCTTTCGCCCAGTAAAGGCAAGTCGTACTGTCTTGTCCCCCGGAGAAGACGACCAGGGCAGCGCCGGTAATTGGTTTTCCTGTTTGCATCACGATTGGAACGACTCCCA
>CAYTDR010000399.1:4094-7238 GCA_964436185.1 uncultured Candidatus Obscuribacterales bacterium
GCCAGCTAAATGAGATGCTCTACATCCCGCGAAAGGCAAGTATAACCCGTGTCTTCCAATTTATCCCGGGCAAGGCCATCATCTGTAAACGTTCCCTTAGCCCCTTGTCACCTGCTACTGCTCGCTCAGCTCAACCACGCTGAGACTTCCGCCCGGCGCTCTAAAGGGCGAAGGAGGAACGGCTTAGCTCAGTCAGTTGGATATGCGGATCCAGTCTCCGATTTCGTTTCGCATCTCGCAAGGTTTGAATTTGCCCTTGTAACTCATCGAGCGACAGTCCTTAACAAAGTATCCAAGATACACGTAGGGATAACCCAATTCTTTCGCTCTTCGGATCGCTGCAAGGATCATGAAAGTTCCAAGCGAACGCTGACTCAACGTGGGATCGTAGAAAGAATAAACGAGCGAGAGACCATCAGGCAGATGGTCGACGAACATCATCCCTACCAGAGCGTCCTGCAGAAAGAGGCTCCACAACTCAATAGGAAAAGGATTGTTGCTCATTGACATCAAATGAGAGATCGAGTTGCTTGCCGAAGGTTTCGGCCAGCCGATCTCGATTGCATGGTGGACATGATGTTGCAGATAAAGGTCCAGAGCCTCTCTGCCCAGGTCGGCAGAGCCTATCTCTATCTGTATGTCGAGATTTGCTTTCAGTGTCCGTTGCTGACTGCGGTTCGGCTGAAACTCATCAGTCAAAACCCTTATCGCCTTGCACTCGGTACAGGCTGGGCAACGTGGCCGAAAAAGATCATGTCCGAACTTTCGCCAGCCATCACGAAGCCGCTCCGAATACTCCTGCGCGGTCAGCTCGCTGACAAACTCGTATTCCAGGCTCCACTGTTTGTCTGGCAAATAACCACACTTGGTCGGATGTGACAAGTATCTTCCAATGATTTTCATGTCAATACAGAGTATGAGCGCCAGAGACAGAATTCAGAACAGCTTGCGGAAACACGACCATCCTCACGGTTCTTAGCTCGCTCACGGTCAAACAGCACTTCGAGTGCTGCCGATTTAATGATAATAACAAATCCAGGCTTGATACGCCCTCCCTCGCGATATCGAATCATATAATTAGGTCAACCAGCCAAGGAGGTGACATGCAAAAGCCTGTTACATTCGAGTCATCCATAGAACAATCCGGGCAGTTGATTGCCGGGTTGGAAGAGAACACAATCTCCGCCGAGGAGTTTCACAAAGCAGCGACCGATCTCGTAAGCTCCATCAGTGGTGCCCGCGGATTTTTCGTCGCCCTTCTCACTGGCGAATTCCAGTTCGGAGATGAAGTTCCCGAATCCGCAATTCGTGCCTGTGAAGCAAGGAGCGAGATCACGGAGGAACTTCTGACCAAGAATCTGATCATGTCTACTTGCATGGAAGTCGAGCATGGACGAAAGGGCGCCGAGGAAAACAGAACGGGCTCCATAAGAGTGCAAAGACGGAGCATCTACATGATAAACAAGATCAAGTCGGAGACCCTGAAGGCACACTTGCTTGATGCGAAAACCGCGATCGATTCGAAGTTATCGGGGTCCGTACAGGCGGAGAACACGTTTTCAACATTCTTCAGTCGCTGGCCATACGATGAGGAGCAGCTCAATGCAGCCAGGAATGTAATCACTTCGCTCCTCAGTACCAGTTTCGGTGTCACGAACTAAGTTAGTGCACTGGTACCATATTCAATGCGGGCATGCTCACTGAGCACTGACATCGATCAAGGTGGCTCCTTCGGCAGGATTCGTCAATCGTTGACGGGCGGTCTCGTCCTTTTTGAGATAGAGATCGAAGAAGTCCCTGGTGGTTAGAGAGATCGCCCTTTTTGCCGGATCTTGCTCAATGTAGCTGTCGGCCGTCGGATACTCTCCTTTCACACCTCCCGAAAAGGCAAAATGATCGGCGCCGTTTATGCGGATCAAAATCTTGGGCGCATTCGCTTTGTCGTAAAGCAGCTTCTTGTCGTCCTCGCGTCCGAGATCCGTCTCTTTTTCCCCGTACTCGAATAGAATCGGAGCATGAACACGAGCTAAATCATTGGCAGAAACCACTGAATAGACTTTTTCATTCACCGGCCCCGACAGAGCAGCAACAGCCTTGATTCTCTTGTCCTGAAATTGCAAGCTCGCTCCAGCGACAAGCAGTCCGGTCCAGGCGCCGAACGAGTGTCCTACGACCCCGATTCGTTCGGTATCCATGCGTTGGTAAAAAGCTGAATCCTTCTTTTCGTTAAGAGACAGAAAATAGTCGATTGTGCTCTCGAGTTGCTGGAGACGGTAGGAGAACTGTTCACGACCCAATTCCGATGCTTTGTTGAGACCGTAATTTCTCAACCAGTAAATGTACTGGTGGAAGCGCATGCTGGTAAGCGCATCGTACTCTACTCGTTCCTGAATACGAGCCACGGCAAGCGTATCCAAGAAATCGGGAGCGACAACGATGTAGCCGGCGCGTGCCAGCGTCTCACAAAGGAAAAAGGAGCTGGTACCAGCCCCGGTAGCACCATGGGCATAGAACACAACCGGATGCTTGCCGTTCTCGACAAGTCCATCGAAAGCAGCCTTGCTGGAGATCCGGGAAGGACCTATCTGATAGTAACTATCTGTGGACTTGTCAGGACTCGGGTACCAGACGGCCAATTTGTAAAGGATCTGCGAGCCGTGATAGGCGAAATCGCGACTGTCCGTTCTGAAACCAAAAGTAGTATCGTCCACCTTGCTCGACACTTGGCTAGCGGCGCGCGCCCAAACGCTCATGCCACCACTTGAATTGCAAAACAACAGCGCGACAAGGAATGCATTGAGAACCGGACGAACAAAAGCGTTACGGCATACTCTCGTAAAGGCGTTGACCACTCATTCCTCAGGTTCTACGGAAACTAGATCGACACTGAGCATATCACTCTCGATGTCGACTACACCGACTGTCTGCTCCATGAAATTCTTCACCGATACCGGGCCTACGGTTCCTTCCATGGTGTACGTACCTTCCGACAGAACTTTACCGTCGTAGCCGAAAGTTCTAAACCTTATACAGACTTCCTTGACAGGGACATTGTTGTAGTTCGACACCCTGACCCAGCAAACCGGGCAGTTGATTATCCACAAACCGGCTATATGCCAGTCGATCAGTTCAACATAGACATTT
>CAYTDR010000400.1:0-7231 GCA_964436185.1 uncultured Candidatus Obscuribacterales bacterium
TGCGTCGTCGTCTTCAGCCGTATCTGCGCCTTCGCCCGCACCTGTGGGCGCACCATCAACTGAATCATTACCTTCGAATGCGCAGGCACCATCACCATCCCCAACACCATCACGAACACCTGCACGAGCACCAATGCCTGCAGCCTTCTCCGTCCATACTTGGAATCCTGTGCCAGTGGCAGCTCCCGATAACCCATCGTCTTCACCAGAAAGTGAAACTCAGGAGAAGCATAGTTCTGCGAATGCTGCACCAGTTGTCGACGTAAATGAGGCTACTATAGCAGACGTGTTTCACGCTCCACCATCGTTGCCACCAGACGATAAACAGCAAGATTCGAACACAGACTCTGCTGAGGACGAATCTGTTCTTGGTTCGGAATCTGAATTCGTTTCTACTTCAGAACCCTTCGCTTCGGTCACTCAACCGAACGCGCCACCATCCGTGCTACCGAATGAAAAACAAGTTTCTGCTTCGACATCTTCGCAACCTGGCGCTCAGTCAACCGATACGATAATCGAATCACGTCCTTCCTCTCAAGAAAACACGCCTGCAAAAGGCGACGTATCTACTCGGCAAAAGGCTCATCCAAAAGAGGATATTACGCAAAGGCGCGCCATCGATCGATTGGAGCTTCTGAGAAAGGCGCGCATCATAACAGAGCCTCAATTTCGCGGTGCTATGAGAACAAGTGTCGAGCAAAAATCATCGCCTGTGCGGATCTTGTTCGATGCGGGAATCATCGATCAGGGTGATCTAAACGTCACTGGTCACGTAAAGAAGCTGCTCGACGCCAAAGAAATAAATCTGAGAACAGCAATCGCGGTCATAAGATACTGCAAGGAGCATAAGGTGGGATTCGATGAAGGACTGGACAACGTTCTCGCTGAAGAGTACCCGTAGTTTATTTGCCGCATGGGTTGTCGGTTCTTTGTATATTTGGTTTGAAAAACAGGTGTTTGCACTCGATATTGAGAATGGCGCATGCAAAGCCTGGTTGGAGCCTCACAGGTGGTATTGACTATCCCGCGCGTTTGCTAGCACTCGCGGTAGGCACTATACTCGGTACTGTGATATCAGAATCCCGACAGCCGCGTCTCGTGAAGCCGGAAAGCTACTTGTTCTAAGTGGAGCAAAGCTTGAAAGGTATTGCATGTGATGACATGATACCCTGGTCTGCTCAAACGTCGGGTACTTCGGATGAATACAATAGCTCACGCGATTATATTGGTATGCTGCTTCGTCCTTATCGCACTCATTGGGCAGTATCTGGTCAATAAAGTCGTTAAAATTGACGTTCTCGAAAAGCACCATAGCGCCGGCGAGGCGATGATGGGGGTGGTTGGAACGCTTTTTTCCGTGCTTTTAGGATTCATGGTGGCATCTGCGATGGGCCGGTATCAGGATGCACAGATGTACGGACAGCTAGAGGCCAGTAATGTGGCCAGCCTTTTTCGTTGTGCGCGTGGACTGTCGGATACTGATAGACCGCGGATTCGCCAGCTTTGCCGGCAGTATGTGGACACCGTAATTACGAGTGAATGGCCGCTGATGGAGAAGAGAGGCAAAATCAATCACGGCTGGGTCGTTTATCAGGAGCTATGGGAAAGCGTTGTCTCCGTCTCGCCGGAGAACGACAGGGAAAGTAATCTTCACCAGGGAATGATTGCATCCATGCAATCCCTGGGAGAGCAACGCCGAGCTCGCATACTTTTAAGTGAAACCAGTCTGCCTTATGTTCTCTGGTTGGTCGTCGGATCGGGCGCAATGATCACGGTTGCGTTCACGTATGTGTTCGCCTCTCAATTTCCTGAGGTTCAGGGCTTTATGACCACCCTCGTGGCGGCGGCAATGGCGCTCAACATCTGGTTGCTGTCTGCATACAGCTGCCCGTACAGCGGCGAGCTGGCAATTAAACCGACCATGTTCCAGCTGCTCAAAGATTCTGTCTTGACTGTGCCCGACACATGTGCTCGATTCCTACACGATGGAGTTTCGCCCGTCAAATCGGAATGACCTTCTCAGCGCTAAGCACCTAACCAGGATCGGCGAACTGGCGGGCAGCTCGTTAGCTTTCAGCCGAATCTCTACGCCAGCGGTAGGAGATTATATATGGAGCTGCTTTGGAATGAGGATTTGTCAGATAGCGCGATTGATCCGGTTTGGTTTTCTCGCTTGACGTGGTATTGCTGGTAGTGCTGAATCGTTGGCATGCGAGTGGTTCTGAAAAACAGCACCGAATACGCACCAGAGGGCTGAAAAGGCTGAGAATAAACGGCGGTGTTCGCTGTCAGCCGATGTGTTCAGGATTGCGAACCTCTTCGTAACAAGTCTTTACTGTAATGGTTCCGCCCCTCTGGTAAATTGCCCGTCAAGCCTCGAAAGTGAAATTTCGAAAAGCTCTGGCCCGGGTTAAAGGGGCGGGCATCGAGGTACATAGAAATGAACGCCGAAACTGGAGCGAACATGCAATTACTATTTCCACTATTGCTGGCAGCGATTTTTATCCTCGGATCTCCACCAGAAGCGTATGCTTATCTCGATCCGAATTCTTTCAATTTGGTGATTCAATTGGTGGTCGGAGGACTTGTCAGCTGCCTTCTTTGTCTTAAATTATATTGGCAACGGGCTTCCGTATTTGTATCCGGGCTTTTGAGCAAAGGGAAAGGAAAGAAAGACGACTGATGTCGACCTGATAAACCGTCCCTCTTACTAAGTTCTAAGACCGCCAGCACGCTGCACAGTCCGCCTACTCCGTTCTGATTGATTCAACTTCAGTTGGATGCATCAATGGGGAGATTCTGGCTTTTGAAACGAGGATAAAAGTGTCCAATTCCAAACAAGTCTACGTCGGTATGAGTGCCGACTTCGTTCATCCCGGACACCTCAACATCATCAAACAGGCTCGAGAACTGGGAGAAGTAACCATCGGACTTCTCACGGATAAAGCGATCGCGAGTTATAAGCGCCTTCCTTATCTGACCTACGATCATCGCCGCGAGATCGTGGAAAATTTGCTGGGCGTTTCGCGAGTCGTAGAGCAGACGACACTTGATTACGAACCGAATTTGAGACTCTTGAAGCCTGATTTCGTTGTGCACGGTGACGATTGGAAAGAGGGTCCGCAGAAGCAGACTCGAGATCGTGTCATCGAAACGCTGGCTGAGTGGGGCGGTCAGTTAGTGGAGGTTCCATACACTGAAGGCATCTCCTCAACAGCCATAAATAAGTACATGAACGAGATCGGCACCACGCCCCAGATGCGCTTGAAGCGCCTGAGGCGGCTCGTCCAGTCAAAATCAATCGTCCGTATTATAGAAGCGCACAACGGTCTGACGGCCCACATTGCGGAGACCGTCAGAGTGAAAAGAGATGGTCTGGTTCAAGAATTCGACGGCATGTGGTTGAGCAGTCTTACCGATTCCACCGCCAAGGCCAGACCCGACATCGAATGCGTCGACCTGACCTCGCGCATCACTACGATGAACGACATTTTGGAAGCGAGCAACAAACCAATTATTTTCGATGGTGATACAGGTGGTCTGCCCGAGCATTTCGTCTTTACCGTGCGGTCGCTGGAACGGCTCGGAGTGTCGGCAATCGTAATCGAAGACAAGATCGGATTGAAGCGCAATTCGCTATTCGGCACTGAAAAAGAGCAAACGCAGGATACGAAAGAGAACTTCTGTCATAAGATTTCGATGGGCAAAAAGGTTCAGGTGACCGATGATTTCATGATTGTCGCCCGCATCGAAAGTCTAATTCTGGGCAAAGGTATTGATGATGCGCTGGAAAGAGCGCGCGCATACATCGATGCCGGAGCCGATGGTATCGTCATTCACAGCAAAGACAAAGATCCAGCCGAGGTTCTTGCTTTTTGCCAAGCCTATCGAACCTTTAGCAACCGAGCCACTCTTATCGCCATTCCCACAACGTATAATTCCATCACTGAGTCGGAACTGCAGGACGCTGGAGTGAACATCGTTATTTATGCCAATCACCTTTTACGCAGTGCTTATCCTGCCATGGTGCAAACGGCCGAATCGATTCTGGCAAATCAACGATCTTACGAAGTCGATTCAGAGATCATGCCAATCAAGGAAATCCTTACGCTCATTCCGCAAGAACCCTCGTGATTAACGCCTCTGAGTTCGTCGACTATCTGAGACAGAAAGGCATCAGCTTTTTTGCAGGAGTGCCGGACTCGCTCTTGAAGCCATTTTGCACGGTGGTGGCGCGCGAACGAAGTCACTACATTTGCGCCAATGAAGGCAATGCGGTGGCGATGGCGGCCGGACATTTTCTTTCGACCGGTAAGACTGCCGTAGTCTACATGCAAAACTCCGGATTTGGCAATGCCACCAATCCCATTCTTTCCCTGGCTGCCAAAGAGGTTTATGCGCTGCCCATGCTGCTCTTGATTGGTTGGCGAGGCGAGCCGGGCAAGAAGGATGAGCCGCAGCATGTCGCTCAAGGCAGATTGATGGAATCGATTCTCGCCTCGCTTGAAATACCATATGTGGTGCTCGCGCGGGAGAACACCGATAACTGGACCGAGCTGGTCGATACAGCTCTCGCTCATGCAAAGACCGCTCCTGCGGCTCTCTTGTGTCGAGCTGATATTTTTCTGGAAGAAGAGGAACTGGTAGGCCACCATTCAGACTTGGATTTGCCGTTGTCTCGAGAAGATGCAATTAAGCGAATTGTTGCTCAGTTGAGCCCGAACGATGCGGTGGTTTCCACCACAGGCAAGCCATCTCGTGAACTGTTCGAGTATAGAGAGAGGCAGTCCCAGGGTCATGCACAAGACTTTTTGACAGTGGGCTCCATGGGGCATGCCAGTCAGATTGCACTGGCTATCGCGCACGAGTTGCCGGCCAAAGATGTAGTCTGCCTTGATGGTGATGGTGCAGTTCTCATGCACATGGGAGCGCTTGCAATATCCGGCACTAGCGGGTTGGAGAACTTTCGCCACATCGTTCTCAACAACGGTGCCCATGACTCGGTCGGGGGGCAGCCGACGGTGGCGTTCGACATTGACTTGTGCGCCGTAGCCAGAGCCTGCGGGTATATGCTGGCAATTTCTGCTGTCACGGAAAACGAGGTGGACGCAGCACTTGTGCAAATGAAGAGCTGTTCCGGACCGACATTCCTGGAAGTTCGTGTAAGGAAAGGAGCGAGGTCTGATCTGGGCAGACCGACAAAATCCCCATTGCAGAACAGAGACGATTTCATTGAATTCTTGAAGAGATGACCACACACATCGGATCTGGTGCCCTCAACGAGCTGCCCGGACTTCTCAGACAACTAGCTGTCAGAAACGTATTTCTTGTTACAGGCAACAAGTCATTTGAGCAGATCCAGGCACGTTTCGAAAACTTGCTCCAGGGATTCAACACCACTCGATTCTTCCGCGATGCGCCTTATCCCATTGACGATGATGTCAAATATGGTGTCAAGCAATTTAAAGAGCAGAGCTATGATGCCATTATTGCTGTGGGCGGCGGGCGTGTGCTTGATCTGGCTAAGCTCGTTCGTTTCTTCGCTTCTGTCGATACTCCGATCGATGACTATTTGAGCGGGGTTGCCTGTGCTCCCAATCAGGCACTACCATTGGTAGCAATCCCCACGACTGCGGGGTCAGGCAGCGAAGCTACTCAGTTTGCCGTGATCTACAAGGATGGGCGCAAACACTCGGTATCTCACCAGTCTATCAAGCCTGACCAGGTTATTATTGATGCTGACTTGAGTGCCAACTTGCCCGGGCGGATCACTGCATCCTGTGGCATGGACGCTCTCAGTCAGTCGATAGAATCATTTTGGTCGGTCCGTTCATCTGAGGAATCCAGATTGTTGAGTCGCGCCGGCATTGCGCTGGCGTTGGACAACTTGCAAGAGGCGGTGCACTCCGGCACCACTGCATCGCGCGAAGCGATGTGTCGATCGGCCTATCTATCCGGTCAGGCGATTAACTTGACTACCACGACCGCACCACATGCCGTATCATATCCTTTGACGTCAATCTTTGGTGTTCCTCATGGCCATGCAGTTGCACTCACGTTGCCTGCGTTCTTTGTCTTTAACTCTCAATTGTCTGAGAAAGATGTAGCCGATCCGCGTGGAGTGGACTTCGTCCGTCAATCGATGAATGATCTGAATTCAATCCTCTCATGCTCCTCGGCGTCCAAGTCTCGTGATGCTCTGCGACTGTTGATGCAGGAAATCGGGCTGTCATCGGATTTGCGATCGATGGGAGTAGTGTCGCAGAAGGAAATAGCTAGAATAGTGGATATGACCAATCTCGAACGGTTGAGCAACAATCCCCGACGCATTTCCCCTGAAGATCTCACCAAGCTGCTTGCTGAATTGATCGGTTGTGAAGGAGATAGTCGATGAAACAGGCTCTCACATTAGCCCGTGAAATCTCTGATGTTATGCGACTTTTCGACGAGAAGTCCAAACGGATACGCCGTTTAGTCTTCTTCTCGGAGAAAGACATGTATTTTCAATACTTCGAAGGGTTGATTAATTACATCCTGGAGAACTCGAATTTGGAGATCTGTTATTTGACATCAGACCCGAACGACCGAGTCTTCTCCCGCCAGGACGGACGCATCCATCCGTTTTATGTCAAGCACAGTCTCAGCATCACTATGTCGAAACTTGATTCTGAGCTGGTCATTATGACCATGCCGGATCTGGATAATTTTTTCGTTAAACGATCTCCATCCGTCGGAAAGTATCTCTACAAGTTTCACGCTATTGTCAGTACTCACCAGCAATATAGACCGAAGGCATTCGACAATTTCGATACCATCTTCTGTGTCGGACAGCATCACTTGGACGAGATCAGGAAGACGGAAGAGCTTGATGGACTTCCAGCCAAACATCTGGTCGAATCAGGTTATCATCTGCTGGAGAAAATTTACCAGGAGCACCGTCAGTATCTGGCGCGGCCAGCTGAAAAACCAGCGAATAAGACAGTGCTCGTTGCCCCTACGTGGGGTCCGACATCGCTTTTTGAGGCGCATTTCGATGAGATTGTCGCCGCCTTCCGTGATACACCATATACGGTGCAAATTCGTCCTCACCCTCAATCGATTCTGACAAAACCTGAGCTTCTTGGAACAATTCGCAAAAGCATAAAGGATATTCCCAACATCGGACTCGAGTCCGATCTGCCTAAACCAGCGACGATTCATGAGGCTGATGTGCTGGTTACCGATCGATCCG
>CAYTDR010000401.1:0-7215 GCA_964436185.1 uncultured Candidatus Obscuribacterales bacterium
TATAGAATGGGACGGCGACATCAACTCCGTCGGTCTCAATCTTGGACTCGAGCTCTGTAATGGTGGACTTCAGTTGAGTGACCGTTGATTCTAATGCGTTCAAACGAGCTTGCATAGCATCCTGGTATGGTTGGAACTCATGCTCTTTTGAATTTCGATAGGAGATCCATTTCCGCCATTTGTACAAAACGCCTGGTGAGACTCCGTGTTTTTGCGCCACCTCTACTATAGGTGTTTTGCTTGTTTTCGCTTCTGCCAGCCACTGCTCGACTTGCTCAAGGCTGTATTTTCTTCTTTTATTGGACATGCTTCTCTCTTGCTCGCTAATCGGTGTCTGTTGTTGTTGCATACAATTCGGATCAGCTCTAATAGTGTGAGGGCACTCACAAGCATACCCAGCTGCACACGGCTGAAAGACCGGCCCAGCTGATGTTGCGTGTATTTAGAAGTTCTCATATTGCCTATCTCTTTTCAAGGTGCTTCTGCACAGTCGCAAAGATAATTCTTGCTTTCTTTACTTACAGATCTGCAATTGCTCCATATCAAAGCCACAACCCTACTTTTTGTGACTGGGTGAGAACTTTCCGAATTTGACCCTCATAATAAGCTCCGAATGTCACAGATTTGTTACAGGGATGGGCGATTTCCTCAGATTGGAAAAAAATTTCTTTGACTTACGTTGAACAGTGCGCCCATGGGGCTTCGCAGCTTCAGTAAGATTGGGCGAATGATGAAATTGCCAATTCGAATTGTATTCGAGGTGGATTTTGAAGCAAAAGCGCGCCTCAACTCAAGGGATGTTTACCTCGAAGTTTCGAATTGTCGGCATAAACGAACGGTGCCGGCGAGCGAATCACCGACACCGTCCGAGCTTAGCTGTGTACCGTTATTTCCTTAAGGCCGCAATCTGATCGAGCGCATCAGGATTTTCCACAGAAGACAGATCCCCAGGTGGGTCACCCAGGAATGTGGCTTTGATTGAACGTCTTACGATTTTGCCTGAACGAGTCTTCGGCAGAGCGGGTACGGAGTGAACACCTTCAGGGCGCATGGTTTTGCCTAGTCTGTCGGCAACCAGCGAACGCAATTCGTTCAGCAATGTATCGGACTGCTCGCGTCCCGGCATGAGAACGACGAAGCAGACAAGCGATTCGCCTTTTAGTTCGTCGGGAACGCCTACGACCGCAGCTTCTGCAACGTCTTGATGTTCGACCAGGACCGATTCGATTTCTCCAGGTCCAATGCGCTTGCCGGCAACTTTTATGGTGTCATCGGAACGACCAAAAAGGAACCACGATCCATCATCGTCGACCTTAGCCCAGTCGCCGTGATACCACACATTGTCGAACTTGCTGAAGTAGGTTTCGATGTAACGTTCATCATCATTGAGGAAGCTCTTGGTCATCGATGGTCCGGGTTTTTTGCAAACGAGATGTCCGATTCCATCTTTCAAACTCTTTCCGGATTCGTCATATACGTCGATGTCCATACCGAGAGCAGGTCCGCCCAGAGAGCAAGGTTTCAACGGCATAAGCGGTAGAGGTGTGAGGAGTCCGCCGACCAATTCGGTGCCACCAGAGATGTTCATGATTGGGCATCGCTTGCCACCGATGTTCTCGAAGTACCACATGTAGCTGTCTTCGTCCCACGGTTCGCCTGTAGAGCCGAGAAGCCTCAAGCTGGACATGTCATGCTTACGCACCCATTCGTCACCGGCGGTGCGCAGCGCACGAATAGCAGTCGGGGAAATTCCCAGCGTTGTCACTTTATGTTTTTCCACCATCTGCCAGATTCTGTCAGGCGTCGGAAAGTTGGGAGCTCCTTCATACAAGACCATGGTGCCGCCCCAGAAGAGAACACCGATGATCTCCCACGGTCCCATCATCCATCCGATGTCGGTGACCCAGAAGAAAGTTTCGTTTGTTTGTACGTCAAAGCAGAAGCCTAACTCTTTAGCGATTTGAGCCATTGAACCGGCATGAGTATGTACGGTGCCTTTGGGCTTACCGGTGGTGCCTGATGTGTACAGGTACATGCAAGGATGTTCGGCATCCAGATCTACTATTGTAGGCGCAGGTTGTACACTCGCTATACCTTCATCCAACCAGATGTCTCTGTCATGCCATTCGACGTCATTGCCGCAGTGTTTCATGACGACAACGCTCTTTAAGTCCGGGAGCATGCCAGCGGCTTCGTCGGCGTCCTTTTTGATCTCGATCAGTTTGCCTCTGCGTCTGCCACCATCGGCAGTGAAGAGGACCTTTGCGTTGGAATCAGCTAGTCTGTCGGCTAGAGCTTTCGAGCCGAATCCACTGAAGACAGGTATCGCAACAGCACCGACTTTGTAGCAGGCGAGAAGAGTTGCCGCCACCTCTGGTACCATCGGCATATAGATTCCGACTGCGTCTCCTGGCTTGACTTCAAGCTTGAGAAGCAGTCCTGCAATTTTGCTCACCAAATCAGAAAGCTCGCCATAGGTGAACTTGCGAGCCTCCGTTCTTTCTTCGCTTTCCCAGATCAGTGCCGGGTGATCGGCACCCACGCTTTTACGAGCGCCGAGGGTCTGTCCTGGCTTCAGGTGCCAGTCGAGCACGTTGTCGACAATATTGATCTGTCCATCGATAAACCACTTCGTCCACGGGAAGCCGCGCGACTCGTCTTTGAGTTTGGTGTATGGTCTGTTCCATTTAAAGCCCATGAAATCGAGAGCCGCATTCCAGAACCATTCGGTGTCTGCAGTCGATCTGGAGATCAAAGTCTTCCAGTCAATGATTCCTTCGCGGTTCATGAAGTCCTGAACTCGACACTCCAAGTACTTGCCGGTGGGTTTCCAAACTACATCTGTCATGGTTTTGCTCATGGACGGACCTCACGATAGATTCGTCAGTAGGTAACAACAATGAAAGGACATTCAGGTGACTGACGGTTACGAGTCCTGAATGCCTTGGACGCACTTCTTTGCAGGTGCGAAAGGACTAATGCTACCGTGTATGAAGCATAGAGAAACCAAACCTCATAGAAAACTAAGATTCAGCAGCCCGTTTTGATTCAGACCCTCCTCCTACGACCGGACCTCGTGGGAGAGGGCGGATGCTTTTTTGCATCAGCTCTTGGAATCAGAACATAGTCGTCTGATTTTGAAATTGTGACGAATATATTCGCGACGCACAGTCAGTTATATGGATAGTGTCAACCCGACGCTACTTTTGGAGAAAAGAGGAATTTCACTTATTTGCGCTCGGAATGAAAGGAAACAGATCGTGCCAGGGGATCTCGTCGAGCCTCACTCCGAAGTGCAGGAACAGGCAACCAACAAAATTGGCCATTAAGACACAGAAGAAAACTGTTTTGGGCGGATGTCGATCGAGCAGCATCAAAACGGTGCCTTCGACCATCATCGAATAGGTGCCGAACAACGCCAACCCCCAGTTTCCATATCCCTCTATGTACGGACCTAGACCGAGGACCAGACCGAGAAAACAGGCAAAGTTCATCATTAAAGAGTCGAAGAGCGAACGAGGCAAGCTTCCCCATTTCATCTGCCAGAGAACCATGCCTTCTACGATGAGGAGCGGAATGAATTGAAAAATGTAGAATCCGAGACCGATCAATTTCGCTCACCAAACCGACGGTGCCATTTCAGCTATTCCAGTCCATTCTACCCCAGGTTCGTAAAGCGGTCGCTGAATATCGAGTTTGCTGGACGGAAACGAATTCCTCATAGTGGAAGAAGCAAGGTGTTCTAACTGTCGTTAGCAACCGTATCGGCTTGCCACGTCACCGCCACCATCATCATTGTGAGCAATTTACGCTGAACCGCCAGCACATGTGGTGCCGCTATTTTTCTATGTGAGTCCTGTGAGTCTGATGACGCAGCCGTTTAACTAAGGAGTTTCGTCGAACGGTTTTCTCGAATGGAACGTGCAGATCAGGTCTCTCGCCCTAAGACCGGCTTCCTTGCTGTCCCCGGCTGCCAGCGCGTCCATGATAGGAATATGAGCTCTGGCAAGGTTCTCCAATTCATGTTCGCCGATGCGTTGTTGTAGCGTCATAAGAAATCGGCTTTCCAACACGACCGAATTCCACATCGAGGCGAGTAAATCATTGCCCGATGCCTCTACGATTCTTCGATGAAACTCCATGTCGTGTGCGGAGTATTTTTTTAAATCTCGTTTCTGGGCTGCATCCAAGAAAGCGTCTACCTCTTTTTTCAAAGCGGCGACATTACACTGCAGTTTAGGCGCTGCCAGTTCGGCGGCCAGTTGCTCTAAAACGGAACGTACCTGGTAAGAATCTTCTATTTCTTTGTTCGTTATCTTTCGAACTCTCGTTCCTTTATATGACTCCGATTCAACCAGCCCGGATGCTTCCATGTCTCTCAGGGCTTCCCTCACCGGACCCTGGCTCGTGCCTAGTTCCTGGGCAATCTGAAGTTCGACGAGCCGGTCGCCTGGTTGGTAGACCCCACTGAGGATGCGTTCTGTTAGGGTTTCTTTGATAAAGTCACGCGTTGACTGTCGTTTCGGCATTTCTCCCTGTCCACTTGACGATTGCTAAATAAATGATACACCGATCTTGACTCTCGATTATCGATAATTGATAATAGGGAATGTCGGGAGGCAGTTCTAAGGAGCTCAATATGTCTCAGAATAAAGTACATGGTGTATTTCCGAACCATACGGTGGCAGAACATGCGATTAACGGCCTGAACGACGCTGGTTTCAAGCCCGAAGCCATTTCGATTATTGGTAAGGATAGTGATGGTTTTAGACAGGCCACGGCAACTTTGCAATCAACAAAATGCGACCGCCTGGTTACGTGGTGCGGAATCGTCGGTTCTCTGATCGGCGCCGCCGCGGGGTTGGTAGGATGCCCCTTGATCCAGATGCACGGTGGTACTACCTTGCTTATGGTTCCATTCTGGGCAGTCTTTTGCGGGACCGCAATGGGACTTGCTTTCGGAATTAACCTGGGTTTCTTGTTCCGCATCGATAACATTCCGGATAGCGAAGCGCTTGTTCGGCTGGGAGAAGTGAGTGACGGGGATATCGCCGTTACAGTATTCTCTAAAAATGCTGGTGAACAAGAGCAGATTCAAGAAATATTTGCCAAAAATGGCGCAGCCAACATCTCGATCGACCTTGTAACCGTATACGGTGCAGAGCCGAGACAAGAGCTGCAACTGGTCGAGCAACCCAAACCACGCTTGATCAAATCAGCCTGAGCGAAATTTGCACTGGGATGCAGGAAGACATTGCTGTTTCGTCTGGTGCAAGTCTAAGTCGGTATCGTCAATAAATAACGCTGCCTGAATCGAGAGAAATGTCTCGCGGGCAGCGTTTTTGGCATATTCGAAAAATTAGATCAGCGATCGTGGCTACGCGGTTACTCTGCTGGGCAGTGCGAAAGAGAGGTGGGTGGTGCCGGTGGATTGCACCATGTCGAGGAAGAGTTGGTGCACTCTCAGGTCGTCTGTGACTTCGGGGTGGAAGGTGGTGACGAGGAATTGGTTTTGCCGTGCCATGATTATGGTGTTGTCGAATTTTGCCAGGACTTCGACTCCTGGTCCGACGCTGGCGATTTTAGGAGCGCGGATAAAAACTGCGGGATAGCTGTCTCGTCCGAGGCAAGGTATTTCGACCTCTACTTCGAAGCTTTTCTTTTGTGGTCCATAGGCATTTCGCTCGACGGATACGTCCATCAATCTCAAGGAAGATTGACCGTCTGTGCCGACTTTCGAGGAAAGCATGATTGTGCCCATGCAGGTTCCGTAGATGGGCAGGCCTTCGAGACCGAGTCCACGAATTGTAGAGAACCAACTACCCCTGGTGGCTTCGTCGAACTTATTTATAGTCGTCGATTCGCCACCAGGAATGATCAGTCCGTCAATGGTGTCGAGCTGGCGGAGGTAACGAATAGCCACGGCGTTTGCACCGCAACTTTCCACTGATTTGCAATGCTCACTGAAGTCACCCTGGAGGGCGAGAACTCCGATTGTTGCTTGAGACATGCAATAAACTCCTTATTAGATTTCAAGGGAATCTGTATAACCGCTCGAACCATATCTGGTGAGTGTCTAGCAAACGGATATCACCATCCGCGTTGCGCGAGTGTTTCACCTTCGCCGAGCGATTGGACGGTACGACCGACCATCGGCTCTCCCAGGTTGCGGCTGACTTCTGCCAGCACTTCCGGATCCTGATAGAATGTGGTTGCTTTTACGATAGCGCGGGCACGTTTTTCGGGATTGCCGGACTTGAAGATACCCGAGCCGACGAAAACGCCGTCTACGCCGAGTTGCATCAAGAGTGCTGCATCTGCGGGAGTAGCGATGCCACCAGCGGCGAAGTTGACCACCGGAAGTTTGCCTGCTTCTTTTACTTGTTTGAGCAGCTCGAACGGAGCGCCGATGTCTCTTGCGAAGCTCATCAGCTCTTCATCCGGCATTACGGATAGTTTCTTGATCTGTCCGAGAATCGCTCTTGCGTGTCTGACAGCTTCGACTACGTCTCCAGTACCTGCTTCGCCCTTTGTTCTGATCATGGCAGCGCCTTCGCCGATTCTGCGAAGAGCTTCACCAAGATTTCTGGCGCCGCAAACGAAAGGAATGGTGAATTTCGATTTGTCGATATGAAACTCTTCATCGGCAGGAGTGAGCACTTCACTTTCGTCGACGCAGTCTACACCTAGCGATTCGAGAATCTGTGCTTCTACGAAGTGACCGATTCTGGCTTTCGCCATTACTGGTATCGAAACCGATTCGATGATCTTCGAGACCAGCTCGGGATCGCTCATTCTTGCCACTCCGCCGTCAGCGCGTATGTCTGCAGGGACACGCTCCAGCGCCATGACAGCCACGGCGCCTGCTTCTTCAGCAATTTTCGCCTGCTCAGGAGTTACCACATCCATGATTACTCCACCCTTCAGCATTTGCGGCAGCGCTTCTTTCACCAGCTTCGTACCGTGCTTGATGTTAGTCCTCGCCTCTAATTCCGTCGACATGATCTCCTCCTTCGTCCTCTTGGTATCTCGTTTTGTTGTTATTTATTCAGTCTCAGTCAGCCGGCTCTTTGCGTTCCTCACTAGATGAAGGACGCACCACCTCCCATGGCAAACGCTCTGGAACGGTCGTTCATTTTTGTCACATCGTCAACATACTTTTTCAGCGCCTTGGCCAGCCGTTTGACTCCCTGTTTGATTTCATTCTCGTCGGTT
>CAYTDR010000402.1:0-7213 GCA_964436185.1 uncultured Candidatus Obscuribacterales bacterium
CGATCGGGTGTCAGCAGCGGGATTTTCGCAGATGCAAAAGTTGGAACATTTGCATCTGCTGGCAGTTGGGGGAAAGAACTTCTCCGACGACAGCTTGCGTTATCTGACGAAACTTCCAAATCTCAGAGAATTGGTTCTTGGCCATACATTCATTGGCTCAGGAGGAACAGCGAGTCTGACTAAGATACCGAATCTTGGCTATCTCACCTTCTCAGAATGCCGGGCTACACCTGCTTTTCTTCGTTCTCTCTCTCTCTGTTCGAAGCTCGACGAACTCGGATTTCTCGATACGCCGTTGGATCAAGCGCAGGTAGACGCTATTTCAACACTCAAGATAAAAAGACTCTTGCTGCACTTCGTCAATTTGAGTGACTGCTCACTCTTGAACCTGGCGGCAATTCCATCTCTTGGTAGTCTGGTTGTTACCGGGCATCGAAAAGACAGCGGTACCGCACGGAAACTCAAGCTTTTGAGCAAACGCTCTCCCTCGTTGAAGATCGATTATCAGATCAAATGATGTTCCTTATACATTATCTGTATGTGTCACATTGCTGTCGATCGTGGAAAGATTATTAGGGACGCTGAAGTTATTGTCAGCTGTGTCTGAGGAAAGTCGAAGTTCTACTTATGGCAAAGATTCTAATCGTTGAAGATGACCAGAGCCTATCTCAAAGAGTGCGCGATTGGCTGAAGGCGGATAATCATCGAGTGGAAAGCGCCGACAACGGCGAGCGTGCCTTGGAGCTACTTTCCCTTGGTAGTTTTGACCTCTTGATTTTGGATTGGAACATGCCGAAACTGAACGGTCTTGAGCTGACGAGGCGGTTTCGAGCTTTTGGTGGCGACACTCCAATTATCTTTCTCACTGGTAGAACTTCCATCAGCGAAAAAGAAGCAGGATTTCGCGCGGGGGCTGATGACTATCTCACGAAACCTTTCGATCTCCGCGAGCTCTCGATGAGAGTAGAGGCGATTCTGAGGCGGCCCAAGTGTGTTGCTATTGAGCAGCTTATCGTAGGAGAGCTGACCCTGGAGCGGACCAGTGGCGAGGTAAGAAAGAATGGCGAGGTAATTCATCTGCAGAAGATGGAGCACGCGCTGCTCGAATTTCTCATGAATAATACCGACAAGATTTTCAGTAGCGAAGCGCTTCTCAATAAGATCTGGCCAAGCGACAGTAGTAGAACCTCTCACAGTCTGCGTGTCTGCATCAACAGGCTGAGAAACAAAATCGATAGTCCGGATGGTGGTTCGTATATAGAGAACTTACACGGGCGCGGATACATTATGCGTAGTCCGCAGCGAAAAGTCTGACAGTCAAGTATCCGGGGCCTTCTGCGCCGGAGATTTTGCGTCAGCGCATTTCTGGCTTTACCGTCTACCGAATGCCTTCTAAAATCTGTATGGGAATGAATTGCTAAGGCATTCTCACCCTCGTCGTGTCTGAACGTCTAGGTCCTTCCTCTACTTCCGGAACAACTTTGTCCCGGCGCGAGTGTTCCAGTCCTCTTCTTGGTGGTCTAGGTTGACCAGGTTCGACTCCTTTTGAGGATTGCAGCGTCGTATCTTGCGCCGCTGTGAGGAGTCGCTTGGCATTATTGCCGCTACCAAGCAGCTGGCGGAGATAATCAATGAAGTTTGTTGGACTCGAGAGACTGTTTTCGGTCGTTGATCTGGCTGGACCATCCAGATGATCCGGCTCGGTGCCTGTGCTTTCTTCCTCTTCGTGTGAATCGATTGTATCTTCTTTCGATAAGTGTGGGTGAGGCGCATGACCCCAAATTTCGTCTAGCAGCTCTGGAGCAAGAAATCGTTCGCCGGCAGCATTGGTGTTATGAACCGCTTGTACTTCGAAGTCGAACATAATATAGAACCTCGTCTTAGTTTTTGTTTCGCTAGGCGCATTCGCCTGTTTTGATTTGAACAGCTCTAATTTAGCGAACTGTTAAACCATTCTGCAGGTCCATTGACACCAGAAGTGGTGTGCAACTATGCAAGAAGGCTTGTGGTTAAGCGGTTACAGACAAAGGTCATGTGTAACCGAACAATCTCTGAATAGTGAGAAAGTGCCCGCTAGAGTTTGCGAGAAAATTACGAGACCATTCACTCTCGGCGTCCCAGATTACTCTTCCGTGTGAAGGATGCTGCCACAAGAACGTATCGGGAGCGTAGATTATCGCATGCTCAATACACTCATAGAGAGTTTGTTTCTGCTAGACAACTAGTGCCTTAATTAGGAGTTTGACGTGCATCGTGGAGCTAGTAACGTCTGTTATCAGCTCATCTCTCTGCCACTGTAGATTTAGACATTGATTGCAAGGTGCAAGCGCCTAGCTTGTCACTGCGGTTTCGTTAACGCGAGTACGCTATTCTTCTTCGATAATTTTCAAAGTTCGAACGCTTCGCGGAATTTGGAATTTGAACAAAGAGCTTCTGAATTGACCAGTACAGATTCTCGAGTTTCAGTGATATTGATCATGTGAGGTAGAGCCGCTTAGCATGCCGGATATCAAAGATTTATACGCAAGATCGTTAAGACTGCTTCCCGAATTTACGCCCAATCAAGCCGACTATAAGATAGGAATGGCGGTCAACAGTTTTTTGCCGGAAGCTGATTCTCGAGGGCTACAGAAATGACTAACGACGACAGACTCTCACTAGGGGCAGCGCTGGGCGAACTACTACTAAAGGCTGAATTGGTATCAATGTCGGACATGATGGAAGTGCGTGAAACCTGCGACAAATGGAACCAGACCATCGAGAAAGTATTGATTATCTCAAAAAAGCTGCCAATGACTACATTAGATAACGCTGTACTGGCGATGACGATGATGTCGGAAGGTCGTTTGAGTGAAAGAACTGCACTTGAAGCACTCAGGAACTCGTCTCAAACAGGCATTCGCCTCGAAGATTCCATCATGAGAGTGACCAGCTCAGGCGGATACGATACCAGCAGTGATTTGGAAACCTTCCTTATACATTCCGAGCTCGTCAATGTTTCCCAACTCAATGAGGCAAAGAGAATCTCAGAGGAAGGGAATAAGACAGTTTGCACCTGCCTTATTATGATGGGTGCTGCGAGTTTCACGCATGTCAACTATTTATTCGAGTGTTTGTATCTCTCGAGACAGGGGCGAATTTCACAGGCAACCGCAATAAACGCCTTGCGAATAGTTAGACATCGGAATACAGATCTGGCTACAGCCCTCGATATACAGGGACTCGTATCAAGTAAGACGCTCTCCAGAATCAAGCTTGGTGACTTGCTAGTGGCAGGGCAAGTGGTATCAGAGCAAGCGCTTGTGGATGAACTGGAGCGGTCCGTAACGAATAGCTGTCAGATTGGTGAGACTCTGCTGGAAAACGGGCTTATCACTTCCCAGATACTCACTGACACTCTCATGTTGCAGAAGCTCTGTCTGTCCGGATTGATTGACAGAAACAAAGCGGCACGGCTTTTGCGCAAGGCAATCTGCACCAATAACGATATCGCTTCGGTGATACGTTCTGAAGAGCTATTTCAAGATGATCAATTGGGCACGGAAGCACTTTGTCTGTTGCTCAGGTGCAAGTTCATTGATACTGATGCGGTTTTGAGAGCAAAGAAAAGATTTGTTCAATTCAATATGGGCGCCATAAAAGCACTTATTGCATCTAACTTGATATCGATGGAGATAAGCGGTGCGGCCCTTGAGATCGCGCTGCTAGTTACCACTAACAGAGTCAGTGAAGAAAATGCCGTCAAAGCGTTGTCTTATTGCAGGCAGTACAAGTGCGACTATATGACCGCCCTGCGAAAATTGGACGTCGATTTCGAAGCCGACTCATCCGCCGAAGTTAGAGAAGTTCCTTTGGCAGACTCGAAAAAAGTGAGTACTATATCCCGAATAGGTTTTATAGTACTCGCGATCATTTCGGTAATAGTCGGAAAGGCATTAATGCCGATTGAGTGGAGTGGCATTTTGGTCGCGGCAGCAGTATTCTTCGTGATTGCAGGCTTTGTCTTATCGATCGTCGTGCAGGAGTCGAAAAAGGCGAATGCGGAAGAAGATATTGCGTTTCCTCATGATGTACACGAAACGGCAGAAAAACTCTCTAAGATTCGCAGACGCGCTCACATGTCGCAAGAGATTATCCCCTAGGCATTGTGTTAATTGAGATCCTAAATGCCTGAAACACTGAGCTCTTGATCCGACTTCCATAAGTCCGGATGATGCTCTCGAAAGCTGTACCAATCGTTTTTCGATTGTGGTCCGACGATAAGATGATCGACGACTGGAATTCCTACGAGACTGCCGGCTCCTATCAATTGTCTGGTGGTGTCAAAATCCTCCCTGCTGGGAGCTACGGCAGCTCCGGATGGATGGTTATGACAAACGATGATTGAGTAACTGTTCGACAATATGGCGGCCTTAAACACTTCTCTCGGATGCACGAGGCTGGCTGACAGAGTGCCATGAGAAACTTCGTGGATACCTATAATTTGACTCTTAGCATTGAGGTGGCAGGAGACGAAGTGCTCCTCCGGTGCCATTGCTATTGGTTGCAAATAACATGCCAGGTCTTCTGGCTGCCTGACGGTAACTGCGCGTCTTCGAGACCCTTCGCGCACCAGGCGAAGCCTCAATAAAGGCAGATCATATTTCATTTTGTTGACAAAGGGCATACTCAGTCCTCCTGCTCGTTCGAACGACAAGTCTAGCGAGACACCGATAAATTGGAGTCGATATGAGATTGGAAAATCCGGAAAATCCGCAAGCTATCGCCTAGGTCGCTCACCATATATGGTATTGAGCGAGCATGATTTCATTCTTGATGGCTTTCAGGCTATTGATGAAAGGGTTCTGCGTTTCAATGACGTCTATAGCCAGATTTACAGGTGTCTTCTGGGCGGGGAGACCTAGATCAGGGAATGATCTACATACTTAATAGACGCAGTGCGCTTGCAAAAAGTTCAATTCTCAGCCCATGAATCCAAAATAAAACGCACACTGATTATGGTACTACTTTTGACAATCTTGTCAGTTTCGTTCAATTTAGCCCTGATCCTTAATATGACTGTTCGATGGCCCCGACCAAATTTGCTGGCAACATGAGCTCATCAATTGCGCCACGGACCCTCGTTTCCGTCTAACCTGAGTCCCAATCAGACATCCGATTGGTGCACAACAGTGAACAGATGCAGTATTCGAGAGCCGGATTGCTATGGATCAAACTTCTTGTGTCTTCCATACACCAGTGGAGTATCGCCATACTGCCACCAATCCCAATACCGTCGACGAGCATGCCAGACCAATCCAGCAACCTGTCGGTCCTTCAAAAAAATTGCTGGTTAGGATCCAGGCTAGAGGCAGGCGGACGACAGTCAAACCGAGAATGCTCGCCCACATTGGCCACGCTGTGTATCCGGCTCCTTGCATGGCACCGAAAAGAATCAGCCAGACTGCAACGAACGGTTGTGAGAGTCCGACGATTTTGAGATATCCGGTTGTATACTCGATAACAATTTGATCCGTGCTCAAGCCTCGGGCGATAATCTCTGCTCCGAAAAAGAGAACACCTGCCATGACCGTGGTGAAAATTCCACCAGCCATGGCTACTTGCCATCCCGCTCGTTCTGCTCGGTCGGGCTTCTTAGCGCCGAGGTTCTGACCAACGATGGTGGCGACTGCGGTGGCAAGCGCATAAACAGGAAGGCAGCTAATTATCTCTTCCAGCCTGAATCCGACGGCCCAGGCTGCCTGACAAGCCGTGGGATTTTTGGTCTGAGCGAAAATGAGAAACAGCGTGAAACAGCCTCCGACCCAGGCGAGGTCAGAGATACATGCCGGTATGCCGATGTTGAAAAGTCTTTGGAACCACACTTTCGAGATTCCCATCTTAACCAGCCCGACGATGTCTACGCACTCTTTCAGATCCGTCTTGCCCAGCAGATAGATATTAAGTCCGGTTCCGACGAACGCGGCAATAACCCAGGATAGACCAATACCTCTGATACCGAGCTGCAGCGGCCATATACAAAATCCGAAATCGCACGCCACTATGATCACGGTCATGAGAAACCAAATCAGCATCGGTGATCGAGCATTCCCTTTCGCTCGCCAGATAGCATGAGCGACCCAGGCGATCGTAAAGGGAAGCTGAGAGAGCATGTCGACTTGCATGTACTGCCAGCCCAGTTCCTGAACCTCAGGTGTAGCACCCAATATATAGAGAAGCGGCTTAGCTATCACGAGACCGAGAATGGCTGACAGCGTGCCAAATATGAAGGCGAACTGCATCGAATGTTTCGCCGCGGCAATGGCATTCTCCATGTCACGCGCGCCCCAGAACCTGCTCACAAGCGCGGTTGTTCCTGCCGACAGCGCTATGGTCATCATCATCATGAAAAACCAAACTTGACCGCAGATACCAATTGCGGCTTGAACTCCTGCACCTAGCTTGCCGGCAACCCAGACATCGCAAAAGCTGGCAACGGAGACACTGGACATCTGCAATAGAAGCGGCCAGCTCATGTGCCAGATGGCTGCCCAGGTAGAGCCGTTGACGATGATATCGTCAAGCTCGCCCTTTATCGTTTCCGTGTTTTCACAGGTAGTCATGTTTGCTAGCGTTTCCTTGGCAACTATGCAGCTTTCGTGTATCCAATGTGCAATCTCTTGCCGGTCACGAAGGAGTTGATTGCCGATTATCCATGATAGGATTGACCAGATTTGACAAGTTGAGCTGAGACTTCAAAACGCAACCTTGAGACGAACGAAACCAGACGAGGCGCAAATCTATACGAACGTCGACCTGCAGCCGAACGCTGAATTCTGGTTGGTGGTAAAAGAGTGGTTGGCATTCGAAGAACCCTCTACCAAGTGGTCTCACTTAAAAAAACTACTGCGAAAAGAGCTCCGTCGCCGGAAAGGCAAATCAATTGACGTTGAAAAGCTCACGCTCGAAGAGCAGGGTTGCCTATTCTCGCACATTTTTGGCGGGCTTGACAACGGCGACTCGATAGCGCCGGCGGCAAGCGAAAACCTCGTTGACGTCTGGCAAGATGTGATCAGTGTCGTCATCGCGCTCGAGGAGATCGGGCGTCACAAGCCGATTGCTTTCGAGATCTGGGCGCAACCTTACCTGCAGAGCAATTCGACTGTGGGAGAGAGCCAGGAGCTGGCACTGAAAGGTCAACTCGGTGTGGCGCTAAACAAATCTCAGATGCTCT
>CAYTDR010000403.1:0-7173 GCA_964436185.1 uncultured Candidatus Obscuribacterales bacterium
GTGGCGAAACCACCCTCCCGCTGAGTGAGCAGGGCTTCGCTCAGGAGGGTCTTGAAGGTCGGTCCAGGCTTGTAGCCCATCTCGGTGAGAGTGTCCCCGGTCACCAGTCGCGGCTGGTTGAGAACGCCGGCAGCCAAGAACGCCTGCTTCTTGTCGGCCAGGAAGTCGAACCGCGACTCCACTTCCGGGTTGAGCGCCGCCAGCGCATCCTGCAGCACGACCACGTCGTCGATGTCCGCCCGCTCCAGGAAGAGAGCGACGCGGCCGTCCCGAGCCCGTTTCAACCCGGCGGCGTCGTCGCATCCGGCGATGAGGTTGGCCGTGGCATCCAGCTCGGCGACGGAGAGCTTCAGCCGGCGGCAGATGCGGTTGGCTTCCTGTCCACGATCCCCGGCCTCACCGGTGGAAAGCAGCGCCGCCAGAACCGCCTCGAACCGCCGACCGCTCAGCCTCCGCACCAACCGGCGCGCCAACTGGAATCGAGCATCCGGCACCAGCTCAGGTAGCACCGACTGCATCAGCCCCAGTTCGAGCATGAGGTCGAGCCCAACGAGCGGGTTGCCGCTCACCAGGATCTTGCGCAGCTCGGCGCAGATGCGCTCGACGGCGACCGCCTTCGGTCCCTGGCACAGCTCGGGCGCATGCACGGCGATGGCATCCTTCAGACGCCCATCGACGGAAAACCCCAACTGTGCAGCGAACCGCGGCACGCGCAGCATGCGCAGCCGGTCCTCGTCGATGCGCTCGTGCGGGTCTCGGACGGCGCAGATGACTCGCCGCCGAATGCTCTCCATGCCCCCGAAGAAGTCGAAGACTTGGCCGGTCACCGGGTCCTTGAACATGCTGTTCATCGAGAAGTCCCGCCGAGCAGCATCTTCCTCCAGCGAGGTGACGAACTCGACCGAGTCCGGTCGCCGTCCATCGCCGTACTGACCGTCGCTGCGCAGAGTCGCGACCTCGATGTTGTGACCCGCGGTGCGCACGACGATGATGCCGAAGGACTTGCCCAGAGGGATGGTCCGGCCGCTGAAGACCGCTTCGACCTGTTCCGGACGGGCGGAGGTAGCGACGTCGAAGTCCTTGGGCGCACGACCCATAACCTCGTCACGCACGGAACCACCCGCGAAGACTGCGATGAAGCCCTGCTTCTGGAGAGCGACTACCACCGCCACTGCAGCTTCTCTTTCAGTCAGCATAACCCCTCCTTCTCCTGTTTCCAGGGAAAGACCAGGGAGCCGCACACCATGCATTTCACAGCATGCGGCTCCGTTTCTAGTAAACCGTCAGGTCAGGAGAATCCCGACAAGACGGGGCAGCGACAGGGTCGCTTAGGACTGCTTGCTGGCCAGGTACTGCGCGATCCAGCGCTTGATGTAGACCAGGCACTGCTCGTCGGACATGTCGCCCGGGTCGGTCTCGACGCGTTGCTCGTAGCGGACCAGCCGGTCCTTGTTGTCGGAGCGCTGAAAGCTCGGGTAGACGTCCAGCTTGATGGTCGTCTCGCGAGCCTTGAAGAACACGTACTCACCGGTCGTCAGCACGCCGTAGAACTGCACGGGGTGATGCTGGAACGGACCGTTGAGCGAGCGGAACCAGCCGGTGGCGACCAACTCGGGGTGCTGGAACTGGTCCTCCTCCACGCGCGCCGGCTTGTCTCCGCGGTACGCGGGCACGATGTGCAGACTTCCGCCGGTGGTACCGACGAACGGCGGCAGGTAAATCCCTCTTCGATTCATGGAATCCTCCTGGTTAGGACACGTGACTTGACCGATCAACTATCGAAAAGAACTCCCTACACCGAAAGGTGCAGAGTGGCTCGTCTAAACTTCATGATCTCGGGGGTATTTGGTGAACTTGTCTCAGGTAAAGGCTAATTGGAAAGATGCCAACATCTTAGACAGAGGAAGTGATTAAACACAACTTAGATCTATGTTGTTGTACTGCACTCAAAAACTTGTCCAGTTCAAGATCAGGAGGCTTTCCATGGACTTTCAGGTCTAAAGCACAAGTAGTGATTTCACCATCTTTTTCTCGTTTTACTTCTGATACTCGATTAGCACTTCTTAATTTATTGATATTGGTCGTATTTTCGAGCCTATGCGTCATTTCACTGACACTGTCCAGAAGCCGCCCGGACAATATCAGTCGGAGCCTCGGGTAACGACCCCAAATCTCAAAAGATGAACAGTTCCAGACTAAGATAGAAAGATAAGGATAAGAATCGGTGGGTATAAACAGTTTAGCAATTTAACCTGAGACGATTTACCACCGTGACCGGAGCAACAGTTCAATGAGCAAGATCTCGTGGCAGGTAGCGTCTGTCACTGATGCAGGCCTGAAGCGACAGGAAAACCAGGACAACTTTTACATCAGTCCTGATGAGAGGCTGCTAGTGGTAGCTGACGGCATGGGCGGCATGCGCGGGGGCAGCAAAGCCAGTCAACTGGCCGTCAGTGCTGTCGAAGAGCTATGGCAGAGAGACAAACCACACGATAAAGACGCCAAACAGATTCAGACCTGGCTGCTGGAAGCCGTTGCCAGTGCCAATGAGCGAGTGTTCAAGGCTGCTGCCTCGGACCCCAAAGTAAAAGACATGGGAACTACCATCGTGGCTGCAGTGCATTGTGCCAACGGCACCCTGCAGATTGCCCACGTAGGAGAGTCACGCGCCTATCTCGTGCGAGAGGGCAAGACCGTTGTGCTGACGCAGGATCACTCCGTGGTAATGGAGATGCTCGTACAGGGCAAGATGAGCGAAGATCAGCTGCAAAACAGTCCATTCCGGCATTATCTGACCCGATGCGTCGGTCACAAAAGTCAGGTAGAAATCGACCACACTCCGGCGGAGCTTAAACCAGGGGACTGGCTTATTCTCTCCAGCGACGGACTATCGACAGTGCTGCAAGACGCCGCTATCTCAGAGTCCGCGAAGGGAACCGAGGAAGCGTCGGAACTTTGCAAGAAACTCCTCCAGGCCACGCTCGACGGTGGAGCACCCGACAACGTCACAATCATCGCCGTTCGATACACTGCTCCCAAAGCCGAAGATTCAGAGGACAGCGGAGTGCACAGAATGAGTGAACAGCCATCGAGCAAACCGCTCTCATAAGAGACCGATAAAGTCCCGGTCGGTTCAGCTCGCCGAATACGCACCCGAAGCCGCCGCCACAGCAAGCTCTACGCCCACCATTCTTACTATCTTGCATAGTTTATCCAAAGCTAAAAAGCAGACGGTCGAACCGCTCCGGTATTAGAACCAGATACGGTGACCATCTGCAAAAACGAGTTGCCGGATTTACTCCTTAAGCAGTTTAAGCCTTGGGCTTCGGATCGTGGTTCTTCTCGGGGCAGCCACAAACAATCGCCTTGGCACGCGCCGAAAGCGGTTTGTACATCCAGAGGTTAGCCGGTCCGACGTTATCCTGCGGCCACAACGGTCCTTCCAGGTCCAATCCCTTGGGGATGTGTTCCTTGGGCAGACTCTGAACCACACACAACCACGACTGCTGCGAGCGCGTCAGCGGCGTGCCGGCATCGGCCAGTCGCTTGATACCACTGGCGAAGGCAACAAGTGTCGCCGCCTGTGTCGCGTCCGCATAGCGGTAGTCGAGGCTTTCAGCCCACTTCGCCACGTGATAGTGGCTGGAAGCGTTTTCCATGTAGTCGTAACCGAGGCTGGTGGCAAAGGCGTGCACCACATTCGCGACGTGCTTTGCTACGTCGGGAATAGGATTGCAGACTTGACCAGGACCACGCTTAGACTGCCAGGCACGCCGGAAGTAGCGCAAAAACTGCTTCGGTTTACTGATGAAGTCGAACGGACTGGCAATGAACCGATCGTACTGCACATCACCGGTAGCATCCAAGATGCGAGAACCGGGCATGAAACCGTAAACCGACAGCTCCACGGAGCTGGCGTTTTCCGGCATGCAGTTGATCTTGAGTGTGTGGTTGTGCACCGCATCAGCGTAGATCGGGAAGTCGACCAGGCTGGTGTCATGCGCTCGGGGCGTACCGTCAAAGCGGCGATCGCGGATGGCGACCTTGAAGATCATGTCCGCTTCCTTGCCCAGCTTGCCATGCCAACCGACCACTTTGAACTTTACACCGTCACGCTTGATCACAAGCGCACCGGAGGCCGTTCGATACAACGAGTTGATGTACGGATACCGGACGAAGCCTTGCTTACCGTAGAGAAGGTGTTCGTTGTAGTTGGTTACTTCGTCTCCCTCGAAGTCACCAGCCACCGTCTCTCGAACGGTCAGCTCGCTAGTTTTAATCTCTCCCAGCAACGCCCTTACCTGCGGCGTGACAAGGTGCGTCCAGATCTGTTCATCAGTAACCATGCAAATCGGAGTAACTCCGAGCAACTCGGGAATGTTTGGGGTCTGAATTTTATTAGACATCCCCGTCTCCAATGGTTCGAATTTCTGCTTAGCTTGCGCTAAGCGCCATCACAAAGGTGCCCGCGAAAAGGACACTACGAGCCAGTCAGGCGACCTTGGTCACCCAGTCTGGCTCGACCTGGCGATTAAGTTCGCAAACAGGACTTTCGGAACGCCTCACCTTTCGCGCTAACCGGCTTGTACAGCCAGAGGCACTCTTTGGTCAGGTTATTTTGAGGCCAAGCCAACCCTTCGATGCGAAGGTGAGCAGGAATTGCCTCAGCGGGCAAGCTCTGGAGAACACAGACCCACGACTGCTGGCTGCGCGTCAGCGGGTAACCAGTAGCCCGGATTCTCTCCAGACCATCAGTCAAACCATGAATTGCCCGTTCATGATCCCTGTCGACAATCACGTAATTCTTAGCAATCCCCCATTTCGCCACGTGGTAATGACTGGGAGCCATCTCGGTCACGTCGTAGCCGTACTTGCCGGCGAGCTTCTCACTTTCTTCCAAGAAGGCGTTAGACACATCTGGAATCGGAGTAGCGTGCTGACCCGGAGCCCGGCGAGTGAGCCAAACCAGATTGAAGTTCCTGAGGAACTTGTCCGGTTCTTTGACGAAGGCGAACGGCTGACGAACGAATAGCTCGTACTGACCGTCATCGATTGCATCGGAGATTTTGCTTCCTGGCATGAAGGCGTAAACCGACATCTCGATTGACTTTAGGTCTGTTGAGAGTCGGCGATTGAGGACGGGGTCATCGTATTCGTAGTCCAGAAGAGCAGTGTCGTTGGCCCTTTTGGTCCCGTCGTAGCATCGGTCACGCAATCCTGCCTTGAAGATAAGCTCCCCTCGACCAGCTTCTGCATCGCCGAACCAGGCGGTAGCTTCCATCTTGATGCCATCTCGCTTAACGATGAAGACACCATTTTGAGTTTTGTAGAAGTTGTGGGTGTAAGGGAATCGAACGAAATCCAAACTGCCAAAGATCTGGTGGTTGTTGAGGTTGGTAACTTCATCCCCAGGAAACAGACCCTTGACTGTTTCCATAACCACAGGGTCTCGACTCCCGGTAATGGGTCCGAGCAGTCCTTTGGTGATCGGTGAGAGCAAGCGCCCCCAGATCTCCCTATCGGAGATCCGGCAAACGCCAGTCACACCAAGCAATCCTGGATAGTTTGCTTCGGTGAACTTGGTCATAGCGGACCTCACAGCGATTAGTCACTGTTGTCTTGCAAATAAAAGCATCGCCGCTTCCCATCTTTCGACTTGCTGCCGAATTCTGGGTCGCTGCGATAGGAGAACTCCGAGGTGGAAACCCATCTTTGTGAACGGACTAGCCCTCGAGATCATTGAAATGACCTTGAGAGCGCTAGATTTACGGCTCAGACAGAGACTCTGGTGGTTTGTATCTCGGAAAAAGAAAAAGTTGAAGACAATCAAACATAATATCCAAAGGATCATAAGTTCAATTTCTTGACAAATGACTGGGGATTTTTGATCTAGGACACACGCAAAGCTGTTAAGCCAGCTACATTCTCGCCCTCAACCATTTTTCAGCAAGTGCGCCGCACCCAAACGCGCTAAGCTCGCAATACATTAAGTGTTTGACAAGCGCTTCACCAACCACGAGTTTACAGCGTCGCCAGCCTCTGCCAACAGCACAGAGCCGGGTCAGTGGAGCACGAACCAGACGGACTCATCAGGACCTTGCACCAGTAGGCGAGATATTTATGCAGATAGATACGGGCAATTCCGAGATGGTCGATTGTGCAGGGCAGGGCGTCATTTCCCGTTCCCTAATTGCAAATTCGAGACACCATTAACGCCACCACACAATCGCAGAATGCAACGTAAGGAAGCAGAGGACAGTATTTAGTTGTCAGGAGTTAACAAGCTCGCCGATCTCTGCGCAGTCGAAACCGACCAGACCAAGAGAAGAGACGTTTCTGCCCTTATCGACAAGGGTTGTACCGATCACCACTGATGCCATCTCCACTACGCTCGAGATTACGCTCACAGGAGAGCGGCTGAGCGTTCCCAAATCCATGAGAAGAGTAAGTGTCTCGCATACATCCTCGGCGAGCATCTCGGCGTGTCCGCCGGGCTGATCGTTGAGCTGCGAGAAGAGCGCCGGCCCCAACGATCGCAAAGCTTCGTCGATGGACTCTGGTCTTGGCAGCCTCTTGCCTACGCCTGCAAACTCATCGAGACTGCGAACGAACGTAGGGACAACACACTGAAAACACTTGGCAAGCATTTGAACTTCACGCTCTACAGCCACGAGCAGCCTGACAACCGCAGGCGAGAGCAAGGAAGGAATTTCAAAAATCTGATGCGTCCTGCCAGACATCAAAGCAGAAAGAAGCAAAATTGGTCTTACGATTCTTTCTACATCAGACAAACCACGTTCGATTACATTCGATGATGGAACGAGCTCTCCGATTATCGCTTGAGCGATGTTGAGCCCGCGGCGAGTCTCATTACGCTCGACTCCGCAAACACTTACTCGCTCTCTCATACCGGAAATCAGCAACGTGTTCGACTCTACTTTAGCCAGGTCGAATAGTTTTCCTGTCTCCAGAATGTTTACTTTTCGATCGCAACCAGCTTGGTTGAGCAGATGACGGAACTGTAGCGCCGCGCCTACCGGAGCATTTATAAGACAGATCGTTTGACCATCGCTAAATGCATTTCCCAATCGTTCGATCAACGCACCATACTTGGTGGTCTTTAGTGAAATTAAAATTCCCTCAGCTTTACGAACATCTTCAGCGTCATTGCCG
>CAYTDR010000404.1:0-7166 GCA_964436185.1 uncultured Candidatus Obscuribacterales bacterium
TGTACTGCCGTCATGGGACTGGCGAGCGGGTTCTGGCTACTCTTCTTTTTCAGGACTCTTCTCGGGGTGGCAGAAGGTCCGCACTTCCCTGCTTTGACCCGCGTGGTAGCCGATTGGCTTCCCCGAACAGAACGGGGCCGAGCCACCGCACTCGGGCTGGCAGCAGTTCCACTTGCTTCTGTTGTCGGAGCACCGCTCATAACAAGCTTGATCATCCACTTCGGATGGAAAACCATGTTTGTCATTCTCGGCTCGCTCGGAATCGGCTGGTCGGTAGTATGGCTCCTCGTGTTTCGCGACTATCCGGAAGAGAGCAAATATGTCTCCGAGTCTGAACTGATGCACATTCGCGAAGGTCAGGAGTACAATCGCGAACTTTCCAGTGATCAAATTAGACAGAATGAGCGCCGGGAAGGGAAAACGACATGGAAGTTCATGCTCACCAATCCCTCTCTCATGTCCAACAACCTCGCTTTCTTTGTGTTCGGTTACTTGCTTTTCTTTGCTTTGACCTGGCTTCCCGGTTACTTCGAAAAAGCCTACAATCTGCAATTGAAAGAGATCGGTGTGTTCCTGATTGCACCCTGGTTGACTGCCGGGATATTGCTCGCATCAGCAGGATTTCTTTCTGATTGGCTCTGGCAGAAGACCGGCAGCGCACGAATGGCACGCACACACTTGATCTGGACCTGCCAGCTTCTCTCGGCAATATCGTTCATTCCTGTGATGTTCACACATGATCTGACCACTGCAATCGTTTCAGTCTCACTCGGAATTGGATTCGGGTTGATGCCGAACGCAGCATTCTATGCTCTCAATTGCGATCTTGCCAAGGACAGAGCTGCCACCAGCCAGGGTATCATGAACTGCTTCTTCGCCTTGTCGGGGATCCTCGCCCCATCGATCACTGGAGTTCTGGCACAGCATACTGGCAGTTTCAACGCCGCATTCGGATTGCTCATCTGCCTGACGTTCATGTCCGTGGTGGGCATCGTTCTATTTCAACGCCCGGACAAGGATATCCAAGCAACACCGGCCCAATCGGCAAGAGATCTCTGTCACAAGTAAGAGCTCTTCAAACCCGGCGACTAAGGCTGCAATTAGCCCCTCGCGCATGGGCTAATTGCTCGTGAGCCCACCAGGTTCTTGCTTTGCAGCGCGGCCGGCAGCAGTTAAAGCAAATCTCACAAAGGTGGTATATAGTCATCATCTTTCGTCTGAAGCACTCCGGTACAACCCAAACAGGAGCTGGAAAGGAGCATCATGAAAATTAGACAACCAGGACTCGAAGGGCTTGTCGTAGCATCAGTCGTATTGGCTCTTTTTGCTCGCGCAGGCTGGGCACAAGTAGCGCCTTCGGTATCGATGGTGACGCTCAAAACCACAACGAAGCACGGCAAACAGACAGTCATTATTCCGTCTGGTCAACAGCTGGCGCTGCCGGGACCGGGAACCTCCGGAGATTCAGTAACTGTTTTTATTGGCTCACAGGGTGGCTACTGGTACGTAGACAAAACCGGCGAGAACTTCGATCTAACACCGTATGTCAGCGAGTTGACCGTTAGCGCCCAGCAAGGAAGCAACAACGTCGGCTCCTCCTCTAACTCATCTGACTCATCCAACTCAAGCAGTGGTGAAACAGCGGCAGCAGCTGGTTTAGGCGCTGCCGCTGGTGCCGCAGCAGGATACGCGTACTCTGAGTATAACAATCAATATGATATCCCATATGGTGCCGCTATCCTCTACGGTGGAGACGGCAGACCATACTATACAGCGGCCAATGGAAATCCCGTATACGTCAACAATCAAGCAGTCAATGTAAATGGCTCATCAAACCTTGCTAAGCAGCAAGAATGGTACGCCCAACAGCATTCCGGAAATTCCGAAAAATTCAAAAGCTGGAAACAGAACTCTACTACTGGCAAGAATCCGTTTGTAGCAACAGAAGAAACGAGACGCAGGGGCCCATTTGGCGGTGGAGGTCCTTTTGGAAAGGGCAAACCTGACGGTGCACCGAATGCAGCTTCTGCAGGAGAGGGTCATCGTGGCGGGCCCTTCGGCGGAAGGCCTGGTGGACCGAGAGGTGATGCCAGCGCTGGTGCTGCGATAGAAGGCAGTGAAGGCGGACCATTTGGAAAAGGCAAACCCGGTGGACCGTTCGGACGAGGGGGTGGACCCGGTGCTGAATCTGTATCCGGAATGGGCAGTGTCAAGCCATCTGGCGGACCTGGCGGCGGGCCGTTCGGCGGCCGACGACCTGGTGGTCCTCCTGCAGGCGGAAAAATTCCCGCTGGCGGTCCGCCTGGCGGCGGTCGTCTGCCGATTGGTCCTCATTGAGTTCAAGACTTCTGATCTTCTACGAATCAGCTCTGCATTTGCCTCTGACAGAGGTTAAATGCTGGGCACTAATTGCGATACCACGAATCATTCCTTCAAGCAATCCGTTCAGCACGTGAATAAGAAGGGCTCATAAAGCAGGTTCGGACTCCCGAAGTGCACATCGCCACCACACGAACAGTGCAAAGAGAGCCCGAAACTGCTGTCGCCAAACCTATTTACTGCGCAGACTGCCGCATCCGGAGTCGAAAAGCGATATCACTAGGGTTCGTGAAAGTTGATAGCGCGGATGAAAGAGGGATGGACTCGACAATCGGTCCTGCGAAGCCACTCACATGCGTAAACGCTCCAACTCCTTCGCCGCCCGCTCTCCATGTGATGTTTGTGCTCTGCCACATATTGTCACTCATAGTGATCGATCTGACAGTCATGTTGGGCTCGCCTATACGACCGCCAAGACTGACATCCAGATTCAGTCCATGAGTCTCGCCAAGCTTTTTATTGAAATCGCGGAGCGCAGTTCTAAACGAATCGAGATTTTCTTCATTGACTGTTATGGAGCTGATGTCTTGGAAGATCGCTTTCATAGCTTCCGGCGTCATGCGTCCATTGGCAAAGAGTTCCTTCATCTTATCTAACTGCCGTTTCAATTGAGCTTCAGGTGACTCAGCCCGACCCTCTCGAGGCTCTCGTTCCCCAACTCGGTCTGTCTGACGGTCTGAAAGATTAGGTAGGGTTTCTCGTTGTCTGCCGCCATCCGTCGGAATCTGACGATCGGAACGATCGGGTGGTGTTTCTCGCTGTCTGCTACCATCGGTCGGAATCTGACGATCGGATCGGTCTGGTGGTGTTTCTCGCTGTCTGCCACCATCGGTCGGAATCTGACGCTCGGAACGATCGGGGAGTGTTTCTCTATTTCTGCCACCATTTGTTGGAATCTGACGATCGGCGAGATCCGGCAGCGTCTCTCTATTTCTGCCACCATCTGTTGGAATCTGACGATCGGAAAGATCCGGTAGTGTTTCTCTATGCCTGCCACCATCTGTTGGAATCTGACGATCGGCGAGATCCGGCAATGTCTCTCTATTTCTGCCACCATCTGTTGGAATCTGACGATCGGAAAGATCCGGTAGTGTTTCTCTATGCCTGCCACCAGTTGTTGGAATCTGACGATCGGAAAGATCCGGTGGTGTTTCTCGATGTCTGCCACCCGCAGTCGGCATCTGTCGATCGGAACGATCGGGTGGTGTTTCTCGATGTCTGCCACCCGCAGTCGGCATCTGTCGATCGGAACGATCGGGTGGTGATTCTCTATGTCTGCCACCATCTGCCGGAATCTGTCTATCGGAGCGATCGATTGGTGATTGGTTCGAGCGCCCGTTATTGCTGCTCGATCCGTTTACGGCTTCGCCTTGCTCGGGGCTCGAACTGTTTTGTCCATTGTTTAATAGCTCGGTAAGACTGCCACCCAACGAGCGAAGAGCATTTTCTGACGGAGCTCCCGTCGATTCCGGCGATGAACTCTGATGCCTGTTCCGAGCTAGATTCAGCAAACCACCCAAAAGGCTTGACTGCGCAGCTGTCGACGCTTCCGGAGCCGGACTGCCATTACCTGATTGAGAATCGCCCTGCTGCACACCATTCTGTAGAAGCGACAACAAGCTCAGGCCGCTCTCTTGACTCTCACTTCCATTATCCGCGGCGTCAGTAATGCCGCCATTCATCAGTTCCATCAAGTTTAGGCTCTGTCCTGCAGCTTCGTATTGCATCGTCCGTCTCCTTACCCGCTCAACCTACGACGCTATCGTATGAAACGGCAGGAAAACTAACAGCGTGCGTCGACGCACTATCGATTGCGGAAATCTGCAAAACTCCGGAATCGTCCAATAGTCGAGTGATTCGGGTGCCTGCTGGCAACGGCGTAAGATATTTTGATGTCTTCTTTACGGCGATCGGATTCATGATAGTTGCATCGAACGGAACACAAAACCGTACGAAATATGAGTGAGATGAATTGACAAAAAAGTTGTGGAGAAAGGTGCTGGCACCCGTAGCTTAACGGTTTGCTGTACCGACTGTTAGCGAGGTTATTTAGCATCAAAAACAAATAGAAAATGTTTTGTTGGACAGAGCACTGGAAACTCAGCTCCGGAGCGAGATTGCTTCTCAGGTCGCTGACTGCGCCCGACAGATGCAAGATGTCCACAAAAGAGGGTCGTCCGAGAATCCAGGAGCTCGGATGACTCTCGTTTTTTTGTTATTTGCTCCTGGATATCGAATAGTTTTTTGTGATTATGATCAATTTCACGGTTGAACAATTACATGTGATTGCGATCAACTATGCGGTCGAACAATGTTATGTGATTGCGATCAACTTCACGGTTGAACGATTTATCGACTACTAAGTTGTCGCCGGAACAAGAGCTGCGTTACAACCAATTGGATGCTTGAGAACCTTGACTTGTTCAGCACAATGAAACTGATCAAGAACTCACAGATGAAATCTCCAGGCCAGTTTGACGGGCATGACATTTCGTCTGAACTTAAGCCGAATATGCCGTGACGCGTGTCATTTTTTGCTATGCTTCTATCGCAAATGCTGACACAGATTGGAGCATTTTCATGTCCAGGCTGACCATCTTCTGTTCGCTGTTTTTGATCGCGCTGCTGTCAAGTTCTCTTGATGCGCTCGCACAAAGTCAACTTGTTGATCGACCGAAACGCGCTTTGTTTCACGAGGTCAATGTAAAAGAGTTGTCCGCTGAGACTCGTCAACTTGCAGAAGAGCTAGAGATACTGCCCTTTCTCGAGGAGTTTTATGATCCCTCGCGGACAACAACTCCAGGGAGACGATTGCATCTGAAAGGAAAAATTCTTGAAGCGATACTGGAAAGTTATTTCGATGCGAGAAGCGTTCAGGCGGAAGCGGACAGAGAAGAAGGAATGCTTACGTCCATGCAAGAGTTCCTTGAAGACCGAAGGGATCGCTCTATTGGTTACAACAACGCTACCAACTTCATCGCATCGGGCACTCTAAATACGATCGGATCTATATTGGGTTTCTCCGCTAAAGCTCCTCCATTTCCAGGTAACTTCAACCAAATGATGTCCGGTGTCGTCTCCACCGGTATGTCGATGTATACATTGAAACAGAACTCTGGTGGCAAAGCACGCGGACCCGGAAAACCCACAGTGCTCGCAGAACTTTTTGGCAGACCAACAGACTATGATACTGCCTACCCGGAAAGCGTTTGGCGCTTCATTCACATGAAGGCACCGAATGCAACACTAACTAGAATCCAGGAATTGGAAGTTGATTGGATCGCTCGCGGACACCTCGAGCCTCACGGCTCACATAGAGAGACTCTCAAAATCAATCTCGTCAGTGGAGTCACTATCAGCGCTAAGGCAGCCATTTCAATCGATGATCTCGAGGATCAGATCAAAATGATTGCAGATGTGTCCACGCTTGCTGAGCTGATGACACGTCACTTGCGCGATTTAATCCGAATGATCGACTCCGACATAATTATTCCAGGAGTACCTGGAGAGCCGTAATCGAACGCCGGTATCATCTATGGTTCGCATGCTGGCTCCAGCTACGACCGAAATTTCGAAGCGTAGCCCACAAGTCTTGAGGCTACAACGAATGTAATCTCGTCATAGCGCAGGTTTGAGCTACGATCAAAATTTTTGTTTACAATCTGGTATTGGGCAAATAAAATAGGGCGTAATTACTTCAACACTCCTGGAACAAATCTGTGACTTACTAGATGGATCGTGTCATCCGATTCATCAAAATCCACCTTGCAAAGCATCGCTTTGATCGCTTCTGAGTAGCGTCAACAGTCATTGTGAGCATGTGTCACAGAGAAGATTACATCAATCTTTTCGGGAGACCAGCTTATGTTCAATAATCAGTTTTCCTTTTGTCGACAGCGGGACCCTTCGACACCGCTTAAACGATCATTAGTTCTTCTTTGTCTTTCGCTCAGCCTTTCACTGTTCAGCGGTGTACGTGCAGCCCATGCCGGTATGGAATACGAAGGCGTAAACATTTCCGGAGCAGAATGGGGAGAATGGGCTAAGCCCGGGACGAACGGCGTCCACTACGTATTTCCAAACGACGCCGAGATCGATTACTTTGCTAACAAAGGCATGCGCGTAATTCGACTTCCGATTTTATGGGAGCGATTACAGCCGTCGGCTTCAGGCAGTTTTGATGCAGCGTATCTGTCACTCATGGACGCCGCTGTAAACAAAATAACAGCACGTGGAATGGCGACCATTATCGATGTTCATAACTATGGTGCGTACTATAACAGTACGCTGGGCGTTTCCGGTGGACAGTCCAATGCAATTTTTAACGACTTGTGGACAAAACTTGCGATTCGATACAAGTCAAATCCGAAAGTCCTCTTTGGCTTGATGAATGAACCTGTTGGTGGCTCGATGACACCAACTACCTGGCTTGCAACGGCTCAAGGTGCAATCAATGCTATACGAGGCACCGGAGCAACCAATCACATTCTTGTACCATCCACATATTGGGGTCATCCACTCGACTTCGTGCAAGTGAATGCAAGCGTCATGATCAACATAAGTGATCCTGGCAACAACTATTCATATGATGTACACCAATACCTAGACTGGAACGGTTCCGGTCAGAACCGCGATTACAAGAGTCCTACAGATGCCGTTGCCACACTAACCAACTTCACTAACTGGTGCAAAACAAACAATCGCAAGGCCTTTCTCACCGATATCGGCATTCCTTCAGATTCGGGTGCTCAAGCTAGTTTAGCCGCCATGCTCCAATACATGCATTC
>CAYTDR010000405.1:0-7152 GCA_964436185.1 uncultured Candidatus Obscuribacterales bacterium
ATAATTATCTCAAAATGTACGCTCTTCATAAATAGGTAGTTGTACCTATAACTAATCATTCTGATAGTCCCAGCAATGGAATCTGCAATCGTATATTGTCAACACGTTTCGGGCGATTTTGGCACGAACACTTCGCATTGCGCACTCATCGAAAATTGTGTGCTACATCCCAACTACATAAACCACACAAGGAGTGCGTAATGTCCAAAACCCTTACGGGCGCAGTTTTGTGCGCCGCCATTTTCATGAGCCAATCGGTTTGTTTGGCTGATGAAGTAAGAAGCTCATCGGTTGAAGTAAATACGCCCGGCGCATCCAGCAGCACTTCAGTCGAAACGAAATCGGATGGCGTCAGCCAATCCACAGCTGTGAAGAAATCCAAGTCTAATGCACGCGGAACGCGCACTAGCACATACAAAGCAAAAGCCGGTCCAGGTGGTGCGAAAGTTACCTCTAACAAAGCAAAAGTTCGATTAAATGAAGACGGCAGCGTCAGCTCGAGTGAGAAATCTGAAAGCCATGCAATTAACGACGCCGGTGCCGTTCATCATAAGAAAGAACAACAGAAAACTGTCGATATCGACGGCTCTTCATCTTCGGTGAAAACAGAATCGACCAAATCAGAATAACCGTTCTGATTAATCTCCCTGATCAAGTCAGAAGGTATACGACCCGCCTCACATTTCCGTGAGCGACCTCTGCCACGGTCCTTGATTTCCAGGTCCGTTAACTCCATGTTCGTGATGAGAAAGAACCGAAGGCCGCCACCTTGGCGGCTTTTTGGTTGGCGGCATTTGTGTCGAAGACTACTGAGATAGACGAGTTTGCGTAGGCGAAAAATACTCCTGACACGAGTCTTTGTCGCCAAAAATTTCTAATGACATGGTCCGCAAACCAAGGACAGGCTGCTAATATTGGCTCGAGATCTTTGATCAGCGAGCCGTTTTGAGGAACCTGTCATTAACAAGCACACTTTGAAGGCGAGGCTCGTTGCATTAAGCATCGCATTGGTGACTTCGGTCGCCGGCGCAATTGCGTTAGACGTCGAATACTGTAGCGTGTACATCGGCGCAGATAAAGTATTCACGGTAACCAACACCCGCCTCATCCCGGCACTAGAACGCGCAGAGCAAATAAGCGATCGACTGCAGCAAATAGTCACTGACCCCAGTATCGATCCAGCCGACTTTCAAGTGCGAACCGGTCTGGACGGCGTGCCCGTCATTTATATAGGAAATACAATCTTGTGCGGTGTAACGACACAAGATGCCGCGAATGTAGGGAGATCGGAGTTAGAGACCGCCAAACACTGGATTTTGCAGATCCAGCGAAGCATCAAAGAAGCTCGCAAGACACAATCACACTCGGATACCCCGAAAAACCAACAGGGCGAAAGAAAGAAACCGGTAAGCACGTCTCTTAGTGAGCATGCGGTTCTTTTACTTTTCATCGAACTTTCCATACTGCTTCTGGCTTCGCTTGTATGCGGCGAGCTCATGGTGAAGCTTGGACAACCGGCAATTATAGGACAGATTTTGGCAGGGCTCCTGCTAGGTCAAACATTCTTCGGACTTCTTTTTCCGGATCTATCAACACAACTCTTTCCCAGAGACGGTTCTCAATCCAAGCTGATCGAGGCAATCTCATGGATTGGGGTATCGTTTCTGCTGCTTCTAACGGGAATGGAAACTGATACTTCCATGCTAAACCGGCAGGGTAAAACCGCGCTCTATCTGGCAGTTATTGGCGTAGTCATTCCCTTGACGATTGGAGCGTTTAGCTCTTTCTTACTACCTGACCAACTCTTTGCCGATCCCAGTCACAAAGTTGCATTCGCAGTCTTTCTCGGCACCGTCTTCGCGGCCTCATCAGTGCCAGTGGTGGCAAAGATCCTCATGGACATGAAAATGCTCAAGATGGACATCGGTCAGCTAATCATGGCGACTTCCCTTTCCCACGATCTACTTTGCTGTCTTCTGCTTGCAGTCATCGTAGTTCTTTCAGGTTCCGGCTCCGCAGGTGGTGGCGCCATTCTCACTGCCATCCTTGGAACTGCAGGCTTTACACTTGTGCTGTACTTCGGTCGCCCCGTGTTTTTTGCGATGCTGCGATGGGTCAACGATCATGTTTCATCCAGTGACGGTTTGATAACAAGCATGATTCTTCTGCTTCTGGTGAGCGCAGCCACCACGCAAGCGCTGGGCATTCACATAGTTCTGGGAGCCTTCGCAGCCGGTTTCATCCTCTCGCAATCCCCGGTAGTCAACCACAAAGTAGTGCGCCCGATAGAGATCATCACTATGGGATTTTTCGCGCCAATCTTCTTTGCCTCATCCGGTCTCAACGTCAACTTGAGTTCGCTTCTAGATCCGAAGCTCCTGGCAATAACTCTTGCTTTGTCCATTGCCGCACTTGTGAGCAAACTGATATCTTGCCTTATCGTGGGAAAGATTACCGGGCTGGGACGCTGGGAAGCGCTTTCCATCGGTGTCGGCGCCAATGCTAAAGGTTCTCTCGGACTGATCCTGGCGATGTTAGGGTATTCTCTCAACATCATCAGTCTGGACATGCTCGGTATCGTCATCTTCATCGCTCTTTTCTCAACCGCAATCACAGCACCTCTAATGAAGTTCACCATGCAGCGCGTTGAAATCACAGCAGAAGAAAAGGATAGAATCAAGCGAGAAGAACGGCAAGCCAGGACAATCTTGAGCGGAATCCGACGCGTTTTGTGGCCGACGACTGGAAAAGGTCGCAATAAATTCATTGCCAAACTACTGAATAGCATTGGCCAGAGACAGGTTATCGAGACGACTGCTCTATGGGTAACGAAAGAAGATTCGAATTCCAAGGAACCGTTTGATAGCATCCGTGAGGTGATCGACAAGAAGCACGTGGGGCTCCTCGAACGCACCGTCAAGTCAGATAAGACGATCGAAGCCATCGCAGAAGAAGCGAATCGCGGATACGATCTGGTTCTCATGGCCAGTGACGAGCCCGCTGCAGACTCTAATTACGTCTTCGCGCCGCTGGTTGATGGAGTCATTCTCGAAACATCGGCCAGGGTTTTGGTCGTGTACGATCCGAATCCATCGGAAGATCGAGAGATCAAAAAAGTGCTCGTTCCTGTTAGCGGAACCGAACTGTCGGTGAGTGCAGGAGAGTTCGGTATCTCGCTTGCCAAGTCGCTTAACGCGAAGGTCATTTGCCTATCGATTTCGGAGGCAGAGGCAAAGGAACTTTATGGTGAGCAAACTGCAAGCGGACAGAAGATCGAAAAGATTATCAGCGATGAGATCAGCGAAACTCTCGCGGAGCTCTCCGCCGCGCTGGATGTCGATTTCGAGTCATTGCTCATTCAAACAAGCTCGCATCCGGCACAAGCTACTATTCTTACGGCCGAACAACACGACATCGATCTGATTGTCCTCGGAGCCGAACCAAAACTTGGAACCAACTTATTCTTCGGACACACGATCAATTTCATTCTCAGGAATGCTCCATGTGCCATAGCAGTTCTGAAACTGCGCGGATGAACCGTGCTGCTTTTTAGTTCCGCCACTAGAGCCTTTAAAGGCCACTTCGGCAGCCCGTATTGCTTCATCTTCGGTACCACCAGCCGCGGTGTCAACGGCGACTAACGTAGATATGATCGAGCACTTTCAGCATGAGAGAGTTTGCGGTCGGCACTTGTTCGAGTGACACTGTGAGGTTCGTCCACACAACTAATGTCATTTGGTTGGTTGGATCGCAACCAATAAATGAATTAAATCCGGCCGTTTCACCTCCGTGCAGTTTTGAGATGCCGTATCCGTACAACGGTCCCTCTGGCTTCTTCGGATCTTCCAGTTGCTGGCTATCTATCCAAAGACGTTGGTATTCATCATTCAGCACTTTCCCAGTGCTCAGCGCCCAAATCCAAGTAGCAACATCACTAGCTGTCGAAATCACGCCTCCAGCAGCCGTTGCAAACGAATGATTGAAATTTAGTTCCTCCCTAGGATATCGAATCTCGCCGCTGGATGATGGCAGGAATTTCACAGATCTCTCAATGTTGGCGTTTTTCACGTGGCTATGTATAGAATGGAGGAAGAATCTAAGAGGTGCCGGTACGAAATCTTGAGTAAAGGAGAGACAATCCAGCATTGGCTGATCGCCATAATGATGTTCACATTCGTGTGGACAGGAACCTTCTTGCATGATTTCTTTGGGTTGGACGTTTTGCCTGCTATCACTCAGACGGTGACTGCAGTGCACCTACACGACGCTACTCAGCTCACGTCCAGCCAGCACAATGAGAGTGTAAACAGGCTTGACGAGCAGTCAGCGAGCCAACTTCCATGCTCGTGCCCCTCTCATGTGCACAGTCCGTATTGCCTTTCTAAGGCTGAACAGTCTGAAGTTTCATCAGCTGTAAAGTTGATCATGAAAGTGCTGGTGGCGAGCCTTGTTTTAAAGGACTGGTCACTCGAACATTTTGCACCAAGCCGTGATCCACCGCGAATCGATTCTCGACGAGCAGGACCAGCTATCTACCTTGCCAACTGTTCTCTCTTAATTTGAACCGCTGAGCCAGCCTCATTTGTGCCGGACTATAGAGTCCGCTCATTTCAAGGCGATGGTTTTTCGCGGTCAAACTAATGACGAAGGACGGAATCTTTGTATGTTTAAAGAGGTAAACCAGGTTTTCCTGGCGGCCTTAGCTGTTGCTCTAGCGTTGAGCGGCTGCGGCGCCGAGCAAACACACGCCAGTTTTAGTGGTTCTCTCCATAATTCAGCGGCGCAACCGATCGAGCAAAAACTTCACCAGAGCGCACAAGCAGCAGATAAACAAGAATTCGAGCTGACGCCGAAGCAACTGAAGACTGCCGGAATCAAAACCGTGAGAGTCGGGTCTAGCCCCATTAATGGTGGCATTCTGCAACTGTCTTCAACGGTGGAGACTGCCGCCGATAACACAGCAGTTGTACTTTCACCAGTAAATGGTGTGGTCTCACGTGTGCTAGTCGATCTGGGGGATCGCGTGCGCGCCGGACAAGTCGTGGCTTTCGTCAACAGTCCGGAAATTTCAGATGCACAGGCGGCCTATCTCGAATCAATAGCCAAGCTATCTCAATCTCAAGCACAGCTTGATTCTGTTAAGTCGCGCCTGGAGATTAGCAAAGCGAACGAGAAGCGAGTGAGCAATCTTAATCAGGAGGGTATCGCCGCTACAAAAGAGGTGGAAATGGCTCGATCGACACGAGTGGCGATTGAGTCGGAGGAAGCAGCAGCCGTTGGAGCGCTTAACGCTGCTCGCGCGCACTTGAGTGCAAGTCGTGTAAAGCTCAAATCGCTTGGTTTGAGTGAACCAAACTTGGAATTGAGTGAAAGAGCGGCTTCGGATGCAGGAGTCGAGACTAAAAACAACGTAACGTTCGAACTTCCCATTCGATCACTGATTAGTGGAGTAGTGGTGCGAAAAGATGTATGCCCAGGCCAGAGTGTTGGACCAGGTGCAGCTTCCCGCGGGGGTTCCACTGGAACTTCAGCTTTACTGACGATCACGGACCTTCGCAAGGTGTGGGTGATGTTGGAAGTCCCGCAGCAGGAAGTTTCAGACATTCAGTTGGGCGAAAGCATCAATTTCAAGACAGAAAGCATTCCTCAAAAAACATTCAAAGGGCGCATCACCAAACTGGCAGAATGTTTCGATCCTCAATCTCGAACAGCCCAGGTGCGCGCTGAGATTGACAATCCTGGCGGACTTCTCAAGCCGGGAATCCTCGTCATTGCATCGCTCGCACGCATGCATCCGACTGCCAGCAGATCGACCGTGCCATCTTCTGCGGTGCAGACAATCGATGGCAGAGATGTTGTTTTCGTCAGTCGGAGCAACAAACACTTTCAAGCTCGGCGGGTTTCCTGCGGTTCACGCTCGGATTCCGTCGTAGAGATTGAGAGCGGTGTCAATCCTGGCGAAGCAGTTGTGTCGAGTGGAGCATTTTACCTCAAGTCAGAATTGATGAGAGAAACAATCTCCGGAGGCTCGACTGACGAATGAATATCGAGCAGCATCAAAAGTTCGGCATTCTCGAACACCTGGTCGTCGGCATGCTGGACCGGCGAGTGATTGCCGTCGTATTCGCTGTTCTACTGGCTCTTTCCGGAATGTGGGCATACAGTACGATTCATGTCGACGCAGTTCCTGACGTTTCGAATGTTCAGGTGACGGTGACCACGAGAGCTCGGGGTTTGGCTCCGGTTGAGGTAGAACAGTACGTCACTTACCCTGTGGAACTCAGTCTTCAGAGTCTGCCTCGGCTCCTCCTGCAACGATCGATTTCGAAGTACGCGCTTTCTCAAGTTACCGTTGTCTTCGAGGATGGAACCGACATTTACTGGGCTCGCCAGCAAGTAAGCGAGCGCCTGCGCCAGGCTCAGGAGGAGATTCCCGCCTCCATTCCGGTCAGCATGATACTTGGACCGATTGCCACCGGACTTGGTGAAGTTTATCAGTTCGAACTGACCGGTAAAGCGTATTCACCAATGCAACTTCGGGAGATACTCGATTGGAGCGTCATTCCCGCACTGAAAACGGTTGCCGGAGTTGACGAAGTCCAATCTATGGGTGGAGAGGTAAAGGAGTACCAGGTGTGGTTGCATCCGGAACGAATGCATGGATACCACATTTCGGCTGCAGAGGTGATGAACGCCTTATCGCGCAATAATGCAAACGCCGGCGGCGGCTACTTGTTGGAGGGCAACGACCAGGTTCTCATTCGCGGCGAAGGCATGTTGACCTCCCCGAAAGACATCGGCAACGTCGTGATTAAGCGATTTCCGACTGGAGGAGTGGTGCGCGTGCGCGATGTCAGCGATTGCGTAATAGGACATAAGCTCGCGCAGAGTTCTGTTACTCGAGACGGGCTGGGACCGACAGTAATTGGCATAGTCGTTATGCGAAAGGGCGAGAATTCCAAGGAAGTCGTAGAAGCTGTCTCCAAGAAGATCTCAGAAGTAGCTAAGACTTTGCCGCCCGGAATCGGCATCAAACCTTTCTACGATCGAACCTGGCTGATCAACAAGACCGTCGACACCGTTTGGCACAACTTATCTGTAGGAGCGCTCCTCGTTCTGGTTGTGCTTTTTCTGCTGCTTGGTGGTATTAGA
>CAYTDR010000406.1:0-7138 GCA_964436185.1 uncultured Candidatus Obscuribacterales bacterium
CAGCGATAGATCGTCGTCACGTCTCACATCGAGTGCCGACAAAACCTTGTGATTCTGGGAGAGTCTTTGCGCAATTTGATCGAGAAGACGTGCACCACCACCGGAGTGCAGGTGGACCGTATCGCCGAAATCCGAGCGAGGGAACAGTCCTGTTGCGTGCATATCGATGAAGGTAGCGTTCTTTGACTTCGCCAGCGCTTTCAATGTATCGGTGTAAGCTGACCAGGCTTCGTCGGAGAGGAGCTGGCGATTAATGTCTGTTATAGGCATCGCCACCAGTACCACTTCCGTTCCACGGTCCTGAGCGATGTTGCAAATATCGGCGACAAACTGCATCTGGGCGAGGAAGGTATCCCACTTAAGAGTCTTGTAGCGCTTTCTGTATTCTTCAACGTTGTCTGTGAAAGCAGTTCGATCCTTGGCTGTGGTGGGACGGAAAAAGGCTCCTCCCGGCTGGATTTCCATTGGATGGTAGTCAGGTAGGAGCAAACGTCTTTGCTCAAAATCCGTTGTCTTCGCCAGTGGAAAGAGAGTGGCCAAAAGGTCGGCAGTAGCGCGAGCAGCGCCGTTTTGCAGATCGAGAGAAGCTCCCAGTGGGTAACAGGCTCTGCGCATTTCGTAAGAGAGCCGCTCTTCCCACTTAGGCGCGATCAGGTCGATGCGCTCTGAGTAGTCTCCGAAACGTTCGAGATGTCTAAACGGATCGGTAGCCGCAGGGCTGGGTAAAAGATTGTCCATGAAGTCTCTGGGACCGACACCATATACGATTACGTCCGGCCGCTTGTCTGACTTGAGCAGATGCTTCGTAATCATGTATGCATCAGACGGCATCTCTCCCGGCAGTGCGAAATTGAAGGTCGATACATCAAGACCGGTTAGTTCTTTGACGCGCTTCTCGAAGAAGAGGCTCTTGTGATGCATCGATGCATCGATTCGCTTGCCTGTGAAGTCGGCATCTACTCCGTCGAGTGGTACCAGCATTAGTGACGAGCCCATGAAAACGAGCTCCGGGCGCCCGGTTTTCGGTTTCAAGAAATCCGATACCGCCCACGATGTCCAGGTCGGATAGGCGACATCAGCGGGTGGCAGGGCACCGAACTTTATCTGAGCCAGGCACTGGCACACTATAGCGAACCCAATCAGTGACGCGATGAAGCGGCTGAATCGGAATCTTTTCCTCGGTGAGGCTAAGCACCCTTCCGGTTCAGCATACTGAACTGGTTTCGCCTCTAATAGTGCTTGATTCGGCAAGAGTTACTCCCCGTGATTCCGATACAAGACTGCTGGCCCGAGTCTAGAACTGGAAGTAGATGAACCTGGGCGAGCTGTCCGGGCTGAATATGGTGAGCAGACACATGAGTGCCACCATAACGCCAACCTGAAGAGCCCACGGCGGCTTTTGATAGATCTGCTTGTCGTTGAGCCAGTTGACCACCAGATGAGAGATCATCAAACCAGGGATCAAGAGAAGTAGTGAAGGGAAGACGATCGGATCTCGGATCTTGAGCACTGCCAGTTGATTCATGCTGAAGTGCAGAAGCTCTAGTGGTGCTCCGGCCAATCTGCCGATCATATCGAATGCTGCTGTCTCCGTTTCGGCGCGGAAGAAGACCCAACCGATGCAAACAAGATGGAAAGTGACTACGATTGAGATGGCGTGATAAATCTTGTTGCCAGCGAGTTTCTTGGCTATACCGATGCCTTCGAGCAATCTGGTGTACTCGCGATGAACGATAAGCATGACGCCCTGATACACGCCCCAGAGCAGGAAGTGCATTGCTGCACCATGCCACAATCCGCCTAGTGCCATGGTGATGAACAGGTTCCTGTAGTTCAGCCAGCGGCTCACTTTTGAACCACCCAGAGGGAAGTAGAGGTAGTCTCTTAGCCATGTAGAGAGACTTATGTGCCAACGATGCCAGAAGTCAGAGACGTTGGAAGCCATGTAAGGCAGGTTGAAGTTGATCGGTACTTTGTATCCGAACAGGAGCGCTGAACCGCGGGCAACATCGGTATACCCGGCGAAGTCGAAGAAGATCTGGAAAGCGAAAGCGTAGGTGATAAGCCAGAGATCGAGAGAGGAGAACTGCTCCGGATGTGCGTAACCAGCCTGCACAACCAGTGCCAGGTTGTCGGCGAGAAGCACTTTCTTGGCAAGACCCATAAGAATGAGCTGCATACCTTCATCCAGATACTCCCACTTGAACTTCAGCTTTTCGGAAAGCTGTGGAATGAAGTCCTGATAGCGTTTGATTGGACCGGCGATCTGGGTGGGGAAGAAGGAAGCAAACAGCGAGAAGTCGATGAGGCTCTTCACCATTGGTCTGCCCCGATAGACCTCGACAGCGTAGTGAATGAACTCGAAGACGAAAAACGAGATTCCCAGAGGAAGAATGATGTGCAGGTGAGGCTCTTTCCAGTCTATGCCGGCAAGGTGAAGCCCGGATTTGACGGTTCCAATCGTGAAGTAGGCATACTTGAAGACACCCAGCAAAATCAGGTTGATGGCGACAATCGCTCCCAGCCAGGCTTTCTTGTGGTTCTCCGAGCGTGCCATGAAGGGCACGAGGTAGAAGTTGCCGATCGTCAAACCGGCGATGAGCAGACCGTAGATTGGCTTCCACGACATGTAGAAGATGTAGCTGGCGATCAACAGCAATGGCACCCTAAAGCGGTGCGGCGTCACCCAATAGAGGAAAAATACGATCGGTAGAAAGACGAGATATTGCAGACTATTGAAAAGCAAGCTCGTTCTCCTTCAGAGACTGGAAACGTTCGCGTCATGCCATCAGTTTGAGTTTCCAATGGTAAGCGCATCCATGATATAGGCTGGATTTCAAGTATGTCCATAAGCGCAGGTTGTACTTTACCTAAAACGTTTATAGGAATCCGGGTTCGACGAACTTACGGGGTTCTCTGGCGCTTGACGACCGAGCTCTTGAGAAGCGGTTGCCAGTACATATGGTGTCGCAATATAAAACCCTGTACAGGTGAGCATATTCTAAGTAGTTGTGTGTAGGTGTACTATATATACAATTCAGGGGCGAATTTAGAAGGTAGTCAGGTGAACGCCCTTTGTCTTTGCCGGGTTCAATCGCTTTCGTCGCTCTATTCAATCACGAAAATTTCAAGCGGATATCCACAGGGTGGGGTCGTTTCCTCCCAATTCCTAAAAGCATGCGCGTATCGCTTGTGAAAAGGGCGACGCATTGTGGCGTCGCCCTTCTTCGAATTGAGTTTTGACTCAGTTAGGTCTTGCTGCTTTTGGCGAAGCCTTCCGGTATCAACTGATAGCCGCCACCATATACGGTTTTGATGTATTTTCGATCGGCAGATTCCAGGCGTGTGCGCAGATGTCTGATGTGCACGCGAATCGTGTCCACATCGTCATCAGGTGAGTAACCCCAGACTTCTTCCAGAAGCTTGCCTGTAGAAACTGTCTGCCCATGATGTTGCATCAGGCAGTGGAGAATTTCGAACTCAGTCGGAGTCAACTTGACGATGCGCTCATTGACTTTTGCTTGCAGATTTTCAGGAATGAGCGTTATCTCACCTGAGGTAAGAATCTCAGGCAGAGTCGCTGAGTGTGGAACTGTCCCCGCGCGTCGCAGGAGCGCTCTGACGCGGACCTGGAGCTCCGGAATCTCGAACGGTTTGACCAGGTAGTCGTCAGCGCCCGAGTCGAACCCAGTCACCTTGTCCGATGTCAAGCTTCGCGCTGACAAAAACAGGATGGGGATCGGATGGGTTGACGGGTTTTGTCTCAACCTTTGACAGACGGTAAACCCGTCCAGGTCCGGCATCATGATGTCCAGAACAACCAGATCGGGATGGCTCTGTTGTGCCAGAGCCAGTCCTTTAATACCATCAAACGCCATCTCTACGTGATGTCCGACCAGCTCCAGGTTGATTTTCACCAACTCCGCGATCGCTTGATCGTCATCTATCACCAGAATTCTAGCCAATTTATACTCCGAGTTTTGTTCTCAATGTCCACTCAGTCTGAACGAGTAACTGTTAATTTTACTGGAATTTTCAACAGACGCCGACCTCGAAGTATGGTTAGTGTTACCTCTTGACCTGGTTTTTTCTTTTCTATGTAAGACAGGAAGTCGTCCGAGCTGCGCACTACAATGTTGTCAACGTGCGTAATAATATCAGCCAGCGTCGGATCGAAAACTCTGTAAGCGACAGGTCCGGCTCTATAAATTACAAATCTTGGTCCTTGGATACCGGCAGACTCTGCCGGCCCGCTCGGTTCCAGTTTGAGAACTCTCAGTCCGATTGGAGTTGCCTGCATCGCTCCGATGCCCGTTTCGGGGCGTCTGACTACATGATGAACGATTAGCTCCGGCACAATACGTTTGACGATGTTGACCGGAATGGCGAAACCGATACCTGACGACTGTCCCGAGCCACTGACAATGGCGGTATTGATGCCTATTAGCCTGCCTCTGGTATCAAGCAGCGGTCCCCCTGAGTTTCCCGGGTTAATTGCTGCGTCAGTTTGAACGATACCTTCGATCAGCCGCCCGTTCTCAGTTCTCAAGGTTCGGCCGACGCTGGAGACTATGCCTCCTGTCATTGTGCGATCCAATCCGAACGGATTGCCAATGGCGAGTACCCTTCTCCCGACCTGAAGATGACTCGAGTCTCCCATCTCTATATAGTGGAACTTCAAATCCGCTTCGCCATCCACTTTCAGGACGGCCAGGTCATTGGACGGATCTCGTCCGACTAGATGAGCTAATCGGTTGGCTCCATCGGAGAAGGTGACGCGGACGGTTGCGCTCTCTCCCACGACATGATTGTTGGTGACCAGATAGCCATCTTCGCTGATCAAGGTGCCGGAGCCCATACCTTCGCGCGGCATTATGTTGAAGTAGATATCTTCCGGCGTTGCTGCGGCCTGGATGTTTACGACCGCCTTATTGCACTTTTCATAGACGAAGATGTTGATCTTTTCTTCGGGCAGCAGCTCGTCCGGCGGCTCCGGTGTTTTAGGTGATTTCGTGATCGGGGCGAGGCGGCTGACACGAACCTTCGTTTTTGCTCGCGCTCCGCTATGTTCTACTGCTGCTACTCCGGGCGTTGAGGCACACACCAGGGCGACGAAACTGACGGCTGCTACTGCAGCAACTCCGAATAAGCTTTTGCTGGCTCGCTGTTGCCGATAAACTGTCCGAGCGATTTCGCTTTGTTCGCGTTTGTTGGACTCCAGACAGGTATCGGGCGCGGCATGACTGGCCATTAGACCTGAATTGGCATCTCGAGGTGCCAAACTACTTAGCGCACCCCGCCAGGGTCCGCCTGGCATTGTGCAGGCTGCCGCTGGTTTCGCATGCGCAGTCATTCCATCTTGAGTTGAGGACATCGCCTTGACGAATGCGCGGCTGCAGAAACTGCAATCACCTCTGTTGCAAGGTTCAGGAAGGTTACATGGAAAACTTTCTGATTTCGACATTTTCACTTCCGCATGTTCAGGTGGTCGTTTTTTCATTTTGTACTGCTTCGTCACCCGGCTGCGCAACTTTTGCTTTCTGTCCGATCTTGGGCTCGGTTCCATCTATGAGGCGTTTGACGTTTGCCCGGTGTCGGTAGATAACGAAGAAACATGCAACAGTTCCGAAACCAAAAATCGCCGGTGGTGTCTTGAGTACAAAATAAATAATCGGGCAAGCGACTGATGCAACGATAGATGCCAGCGACACGATTCTCGATAAGCCCAACATGATAAGCCACACCATGAACGTCGAAAACCCGCCCAGGGGATTGAGCGCTAAGAGTGCTCCAAGAGTGGTGGCAGCGCTTTTGCCGCCTTGAAACTGAAGGAAAATGGATCTGCTGTGTCCGAAGATACTGAGGAAGGCGCAAATGGCTGATATCGTATACGGTGGCAGCCAGGTTATCGTCGACCAGTATGTGTCCTGCAGCTGCATGGAAACTGCAACCGGTGCATACCCTTTGAAGATGTCGACGAAAAATACGAACAACGCCGACTTCTTGCCCACGCATCGCAGTACGTTAGTGGCACCGGTAGAGCCGCTGCCTTCTTTGCGAATATCTATCCCTTTGACTGCTTTTGCGACCCAGTAGCCCGTAGGAATAGCACCGGACAGGTAAGAACAGATCAACATTAAAATCGCCAGGGCAATTTCCACTGTGAATCCTCTCGCTTACCTTACTTTCTTTTACCAGATTTGCCGCCGCCTCCGCCGCTACCGCCTACGCCAGTCTTGGCACGAGCAGTAATGCGAATTGGTGTTCCTTCGAAACCAAAGGCCTCCCGCAGCTTTCGTTCCAGGTAGGTTTTGTAAGTCGGTACCAAGAGACGTTCTTCATTCACGAACAGAACGAATGTCGGTGGAGCAACTCCAACTTGTGTGGAGTAATAGACCTTCAACCGCTTGCCTCTGGTCCCCGAAGGTGGTGGCGTTAGCGCCACTGCTTCATTGACTATCTGATTGACCAGGCTCGTGGAAATCCGGCGGTGAGTCTCTTTATGTGCACGTTCTGCCGCTTCGATGATTTTGGCTACTCTTGTTTTTGTTATGGCTGAGGTGTAAATGATCTCCGCATAGCCGATGTGACGGAGCTCTCGTTGGACCAACGCGGTCATTTTATTCATCGAACCGGAAGACTTGTCGCCGATCAGGTCCCATTTGTTCATCACAATGACTACGCCTCTGCCGGCTTCCTCTATTTTGCCGGCAATTTTTTGATCCTGATCCGTGAGTGGCTCGTTGGAATCAATAATCAGGCAGGCAACGTCAGCGCGGTCGATAGCCTTGATTGAACGCACTACTGAGAATGCTTCCACGCCGTAGTCAACTCTGGACTTTCTGCGGATACCGGCTGTATCTATGAGCGTGATATCTCTGCCATGGAACTTTATGGCAGTGTCGATGGCATCACGCGTGGTTCCGGGCTCGGCAGAAACTATGGTGCGAGCTTTGCCGCAGAGAATGTTGAGGATGGATGACTTGCCGACGTTGGGTTTGCCGACAAGCGCGATTGACATCGGCCCTTTTTCGTCGAAGATCTCTTCCCCGTCCCCGTTCTCGTTGTCGTCCTCGGTCTTGTCTTTCGGCATTCCAAAAGAAGGAAACTTCTTTATGATCTCGTCGAGCAAATCGCC
>CAYTDR010000407.1:0-7128 GCA_964436185.1 uncultured Candidatus Obscuribacterales bacterium
CGAGTAGCGATCCAGTATTTGCCTTTCTCACTCCAAAATATGGGAGCTTCCTCGCGAAAGCGAGCGAACGTCGGATACGGATCAGCCAGGAACTCGGGAGAGAGGGGATTTAGCGGATCGACCATTTTCGTTTTCTGCGACACGATATGAACTCCTTCGACTCACTGCCTGACTTTTGGTGTTCCACCCAAGCGTTCCATAAGATATGCCTGGGAGAACGAAGCAAAATTGGTATGGGCATCCGCGAACGAATGGCGCTGTCCCAACTTTCCGACGGACCCAGACACGGTAGCGCTTCCGTATCGTCCGGCGTTTCGGCAGTTTCAATTCTACAGGATTGTTCTCTGGTGATTGTTAGAACGGGAATGCGTTCGCAGGCGAACGTTTTGGAGGAGGGCGGTGGGTGATTTCAAGTGTGACGGGGAGCAATTCGTGTGACAGTTTGGTTGGGCAAATTTGTTCCGTCGCGGTTGAAACTTTGATTCCCAACTTGGGTTCTGACTTGGGTTCTGACTTGGGTTCTGACTTGGGTTCTGACCTGGGTTTTTATTTGAGTTCTGACTTGAGTTCTGACTCGGGTTCTGACCTGGCGTCGGACCTTCCATCAAACTACCTCAACACACGCGAGTCTCATGCAGTACCGGTTGATTCGAAGCTCGCGTCCGATGTATCTAACGATCAGGCTTGGAGGCTAGTGTTTCTGAACGATTGAGTGGCCGCCTCGGCGCTTCGCTTCGGCTTCGATTCGTTCTGCCTGGCGAATTTCGCCTGACTCGCGGAGCATTTTGGCGTAGTTGTTCATGATCACGGCTGCTGATTCGCCGCTGATCGCCGGATTGTTCTTCATTGATGAGATCAGCTGAATGTATTCTTTCTTTGCTGATTTGATGTCACCCATGTACTTGTGGACCAACGCAAGTGAACTGAGAGTGACTATCACGTCGGGATGATCATCTTTCATGAACGGACGCATTATGTGCAAGCATTCCTTATAGAGCGCCTCCGCCTCGAAGAAACGGTCCTGTCCAGTGTAGGCGAGTCCTAAATCTGAGAACAGAAAAGCGAGTTCCAGGCGTTCCGGATCTTTCTCGTGGAGAGTGCTTGCCATGGTTTCGCGGCCTTTGATTTCCTTTCGCACCAGGTCTTCGGCTTCGCGAAAGCGGCGTTCTTTGTAGTACATTCGAGTGATTCTATCGACTACCTTTACGATAATTCCGCCGTCTTTCGCCGTTGCACTTTCCAGTGCAGCGAGTATCTTCAGGTAGTTTGTGAGAGCTAAATTGGATTTGCCTTCGACCGCCAGCAGATCTGATTCTCGGATAAAACTTTCGATGGACACCTCGGGATCGAGGGTAAGCGCTTTGCGTCGCATGAAGTCGGGGATGGCCGGCGGGGCTTCTCTTGCCACTACAGATAGTATCTTATCGTCGCCCTCTACTATCAAGCCGGTCTCTTCGCAATTGACTTTTATCAGGTTGAGAGTTCGAACTGTACGTTCGTCGTTCGGCCGCCAGGCTCGGGTGTGCTCGAGTGCTGCCTCGGCGAGAATAAGGGCGCGCTTGTGATCCTTGAGCTTCGTTGCGCGCTCTGCGTAGTCGGTGTATACGTCCCACAAAACGCGTGTTGGTGCGGATTTCGACCACCCGTGGCGTCGCTCGCTGAGCAGTTTCCAGTACGCGTCTCTTTTGTCCTCCTCGGCCCATACGGGATGGATGGCGGATAGGCAAAGAAATAGCGTAACGAAGAGACGGAGCATATTGTGGGGGGATGTGCCTTCGTGTCACGGAGCTATGAAGGATATTGTCGCACACTGGTTTGGGAAGCGCGTATACTTCAGCCGCAATCAAGAGGTCAGGCTTTCTTTTTCTCGGGGATTCGAACGTAGGTGAAAGATACCAGGTGTTTGGATTGTAGCTTTACGCCATTCGGAATGAAGACTAGCGGGGCGACTGTTACGGTCGTTTTTACAGAGATGTCGCCTTCGATGGCACCGCCGACTTCGGCTGGGGGGACGTCGCTTACGGATTCGGTGATTTCGGGTTGATCGTCGACTTTGATGGGGAAATTGCTTGGGGAATGTTTTCTTATAACTGCAACTGCTCGCTCGTAAGGGGATTGTCCGGCGCTGACCCATCTCGAGGCGGCTAGTGTTTCGCTTGAGGGAGGTCCGGAGGCGGCAGCGCGGCAGGCGTCTCTGCATACGGTATCGTTAATGGTGCTGCCTAATGCTATGAAACCGAGATCGATTACGATGAGGAAGATTGGAACAAGAACAAGTAGAGCGGTTGCAAGTTCGGTGATGCTCTGACCGCTGGCGCGAAATCGCTTCTGATGAACGAGTGGTTTGCACTGACTGCCGTGTCTCTGGTTCCTGCGATTTGTGCCGTTTTGGCGGTTCATTGTTCTGTCCTCTATGTGAATTGGTCTTCGAAATTTGACTTACATTTATTACTACTGTGATTCACGAACTTATAGGAGAAAGTAGACAGCCTGTCGCATTCCAGTTGATTGTGATTGAAGGTCGAATTTGACATTGGCGGTTTCCGGTGCCTCTTCCCCTGGTGGCATTACTTGTGCGCCACGGTGCTGCAACTCTGTCAGGATGGTCTGATATGAGTTGGACGGAACGGTCACTGAGGCGACCTTGTCTTTGTTAAGCAGGACGTCGAGAACTAAGCGAAGAATTATGTTGGCAGATGCTTTGGTTTCCTCTCCTGAAGCGCACGCAGGCTCGATGATTCGGATACCAACGTTGGCATCGGGAGCAAACTTGAGGGAACCTTGTTTCTCCATTCCGATTGGTCGACCATCGTGATACCACAGCTTCTCGTACACACTTTTCGCGTTTTCGTTGATGGGTTTGAAGTAGTTGACCTTTGTGCATACAATAGAACGCATCTGGAAACATTCGTGCTCGAATTCTTTCGGAGCTATCGCACTTTCAGCTTCAATCATCCAATCGGGGGTCACTGTTCCGGTACCATTTCCGGTGCCGTTGCCTGGCTGTTCGTTTGGTGAACCGGTGCCCAAGGTGGCGGATCCGGTGTCGGTGCAATCTTCTTGGGCCATTGCGGCTATTCCATGAATCGAGATAGAGACGGCGAAGAACACAAGCAGTTTGGAGAGAGTTTTGGGAGCGAACATTTTGAAATTCTCCTATCGTTAATCGGGCTATTCATTGAAAAGGTTATCGTTTACAGGCTATTCGTTGACAAAGTAGGTCATTGATCTGGGGTCTTTCGACAAATTCTCCCACTGGGTACGGGCGGCTACAGTGACTTTTGCCGGTTGGAACATACCAGCGCAAAGCGCTGAGATTGTGCAGTCGGCGGTGAGGGAAAGTGAGTAGATGCACGGACCGTTGGAACCACCGGGAAGCCATTCATCAGGAACTTTCTTGCCTTCATCGACCACGAAACCTTTGGAGCCATCGCTGGTGGTGACAATCAGAGCCAGCTTTTCGTTTTCGGTGGTGACTCCACACTGTCCTAGAAACGCTATCCAGAATTGCTCTTTCTTCATGAGCTCTCGGGCTTCGCTCAGTTTGTCGGCGTGGGCCAGTCGTCTAACCAACTCGGACATCGCTCCCTGGCAAATCATGTATCTCACGGGGACGAATGAGAAGTTCAGGAGAGGAAGTATCACCGCACAAATCAGAACCACAAGCGCAGCTCCGAACTCGCTGATGTTTCCCTTTGCTGACCGTTTGTGCGCTTTCATCGTTCCATTCCTTCTTGTAACTGACTTTTTCTTGGGAGCAGGCTCGGCGATTGGCTTCTGTTTGGTAGTCGCTTGAGCTGTTTCTCAATAATCTAAGCTTATGAGGTAGGTGTCGCTGGAATGTCCTGCGAATGTCCCCAAAATGTCCTCAAGGCTCTGAGGCTTCGAAAGCCCCAGAGCCGTTTGAGTTAGCGGTTTCAGTCATACTTAGAGCGAGTCTGGTTTGGCGCTTACACAGAACAACGCTTCGCCTTCAGCATTAACGCACCATTAAGAGACTCGCGAGGCGCGCTCCTCCGGCTTGGTTGCATTTTTCAGAGCTTGTACAGGATCAGATGCGTCCTTACTGTCCGTAACCACCTTCGGTGCAAATCCAGGTATTGGTGTGTCTGTGAAATTCAGAAAGTCAGGCTGTTCTGCTCCTTGGGACCTGCTTGCAAAGTTCATGTACAGATTAAGAGCATTTAGGTCAGCTTCCCTTTTAGGTAGGTCCAATTGTGCATCGAATTCAAAACCATCAAGCATCACAGCCCTCTCCATTAGTGAATCAAAGGCCTATTCGAGTTCCCTAAACGGCATTCCTGCCAACGAACATTGTGATATTACAAAGAAATGATTGAAACATCCTGACATGGAGGTGAAAGCCTTCCTGGTTTCGGTTCGAGGTCTTGCGCCAGGCTTGGCGCCTGTTCGGAATTCCGCCTTCCGTTGGCTGGTGTAGTTGGCCTTCGGGCGAATGTCGGTCTTCTCGACGGGCCGGTTCGGCAGACTCGGCCCGGCGGTCAACTTCTTTCGGTTTCGGATGGGTCGCCGTTAGCCTTGGTCTTAAGGGTTTCGCCTTTAAAGATGAGGAAGAAGATTACTGCGATGACGAGGAATACAAGAGCGGCTGCGAAGGTGTTGATGGTTCCTTTTTTAGCTGACTCTTTTTGCGCTTTCATTTGTTTCGGTCCTTGTTGTACAGGTGGTGGGGTGGGAAAAACTTATTGTTGAGGGCAGGCACCGGTCGTAGTGGCGGCGGCGGTGGAGGTCATTTCGGCGCCGGCACCGAAACCGAGTGAGGTTCGGACTTCCAGTTCCAGGTTGACGCGCACTGCTGATGGAGTTTCCGATGAAGGCACTGGTTTGACCTTGGTGGGTAATATGACTCGTGTGGGTGCGACTATGTTGTCGACAGGGGCGGGCAAGCTGGACACTTTGAACTTAAGGTCACTGTCGGCACCAGGAAGCGGTATTCCGTTCTCGAGGTTGCCTTTGTACAGTTTCAAAGCTGGTGCAGGTAGGTCGGTTACGAAGTTCTGGCTTTTATCGCTTTTCGCAAGTTCTTCAATCTGGGAGAGCTCTTCGACGTTACTTTCGACATCATCCAAACGACCGAAGTCAACGCTTTCAAGATTCGGTTCCCGAATTGTGAGCCAGGGAAGAGTCATCGCGTATGTCGACTTCAGGCTCATGAATCGTTTCATCGCTTCGAGCTCACCCTCATCTCGTGCCCGTTTTGCTATGCGATTTCTTTCTTCTTCCAGCTTGCCGGCTGATTCGCGAGCCTCGTCCAGAAGTGGTTCGGCGAACTCTTTCAGATGCTCGAACTCGCTCTCGGTTTTGTCGAGTTCCTGCCTGGATGAGTAAACCAACTGTCTGCAGCGAACTATCATGTTGTTGATTTGTCCGATGCGATCCTTCTCGTTGAGTTTCTTGGCTCCAGCGATGGCAATTTCATCAGTGCTGGACTGCAGGCGATTGTTCACGAAGAACAGGCCGGCAAACGAATAGCCAATCACCACTGCCAGTGCCACCAGAGCGAAGCTTATGCATGAAAGAGCGAGTGTACTTCCGGTACGCTGCCGATTCAGCTTGGTTATTTTGGCTTGTTTGATTGGCTTTTGGTTCGTAAGTTCTGAGTTCATTTTCGTTTCTTCCATCTGTAAAAGCTGTCTTCGGCAATTCGATTTCTGCTTTTGTACTCGCTTGAGCTGTTTCTCAATACTCAAATCTTACGAGGGTGGTGTCTTCGGAATGTCCCGCTAATGTCCCCAAAATGTCCTCTAGGTTGCCGGCGCTGCAAAGCCCCGTTTCGGACTATTTGTCTTGAGAAAGTTTGAAGTAGAGCATCTTCTCTTTACCTGACTCGGTCTCGATTCTGAATTTGACTGCCCTGCCGATACCGTGGTCCGCTCTCGACTTGACTTCAACAACGTTGTAAGTTCCCAGCTCCTCGCAGATATTATCGAACGACTCTTCCGGCACAGTCATTGCCAAGATCGAGTTGCTGTTATGGCAGGCGACCAGAGCTAAACGCATCAGCTGGTAGGCAGCAGCCTTGTATTCTTGTTCACTGCCGACATTTTTCTGAGTAACCTCAACGTGGACCATATCGGTAGGCCGAACTCCATACTGACCCTGGCGTTCCAGACCGATCGGTTTGCCGTCGTGGAACCAAACTGACTCGTACTTTTTCGGTTCACCACCTTCAGTTGGAGAGACGACCTTCACTTCTGCTTTCGCGACTCCCTTCATCGATGATCCTTTGTAAGAGAACTGTCGCTGCAGTTCCTCAATTCCTACTTTGACGGTCCAGGTCTTTGTTTCGGCTGAAGCAGGAAGGCATTTGAATGATGTGAGTGCCACCAGGCAAAGTGCAGTGACCATTGAAAGCTTCTTCATTTCATCTCCTTAACTCTTGTAGACAATGCACTTTGTTCGCTAGAAGGGCGGATTCCTGACAGTCACCGCCCTCGGTGTTGTTTTCTGTTATGAGGCTTTGGCCAATTTGCATGCTTTCTCGGCATCAGGCATCCCGAAACCGAATTCCCAGTTGCGGGACTTTACTCCACGGCAGCTGTTGACCAATATCATCTCGACTTGTTGGTTGGTCAATTTAGGATTGATGCTGAGCACGAGAGCCGCGACGCCGGCTACTATAGGAGCTGAAAAGGAAGATCCACCGACTGAGTTTGATGTTCCATCCGGATCCGACACGTTGATGTTCTGTCCAGGAGCTGCAAAATCAACACATTTTCCGGTGCTTGCGGCCCAGCCACCACCTGTGGAGGTCATATCTACCAGTTTCAAAGGCGGTTCTTCGCCAGGGTTGCGGGCTGTAGTCGGTTGCAAGGCAGATACGGTATTGAGATAAACACAGTCTTCGAATGGTTTCACTGTTCCGTCATTGCCGGCAGAGACGAATATTAGACCGTTCTTTTTGTAGTAGAAGTACTTGAAGAGTTCATGCAATACTTTTTTACGCTTGTCGTTCATGTTGGAGTAGCTGATGTTGACGATTCTGGCACCAGAATTTATGGCGACGACCATTCCTGCGATTATTGACAGGTTGTCCGCGGAGATATCAGCGTCAAACGGCCCGTCGGCGATACGGATCGGATAGATGTTTGCTGAAGGTGCAACGCC
>CAYTDR010000408.1:0-7125 GCA_964436185.1 uncultured Candidatus Obscuribacterales bacterium
GGAAAGGGGCTCAGAAGCTAAGAACGCTGCAGACTTGATTCGCGAGCGGCACTCAATAGCGACTGTTGCACCAGTCGATACTTACGAGAGAGCGAAACAGAGTCCACTTTCGACTCTGAGCGAAGACCTTCGTGTTCCAGTGGCGCTGTCGATAAAGGACACGCCATTGATTGCTCAGATGCCAATCTATCGCCAGGACCCGGGTGAAACGGGTGAAATGCGGAGATACTCTACGTTCGATAACGTCTTCATCGTGCCGAACAAGCAGTGGTCGCCCAGCGAAATTCGCACGCTTGGAACAGGCAACTTGAATGATTTGCTTCTTAAGCCTCGACGGTGATGCTGACTGGTCCACTGGTTTGAAATCGAAATCGTCTTGTTCTATTGATTTGATAGCCGACGTAACGGTTTATCAGCTAAGGAGCTAGAATAGCGATAAGTCCTTTGGCCGGAAGAATATGAGACATTCCGTCGCGTTCGGTGCTGTATCTGTTGTATTTGTTTTGCTGTGTGTCTGCGCGGTCGTCAACGTCTGGCACTGGTCGTCGTCGATGAATGATTACTCCGTTCTGCGCATATGGGATCGTTATGCCAATGCCGGAGTTGATCGAGGCACCGCTGGTGATGACGCGGATGCGGAGAGGGAACTCGAGAATGCGCTGACCGTGACTGGTCGAATAAGCGACGCGGTTCCCTACCGACAGATCAGCCAGAACCGCCTGGGCGGCATTCTTCTTAAGCGAGGAAAGATTGAGCAGGCGCACCAACTCGCTGTAGCGACGGTGTCTGAACTCGAGCTTCTGGTACAAAAACAAAGTAGGAAGTCGGATCAAGGCGAACTCGTCCGTGCCTTTGAGCTCATCAGTGCATTGAACAGGCTTGGGATCATTGCTCGGCAACGGGGCGATAGAGTCGAGGCTGTTCGGCGATTTAGACAAACCATTGGAGTTCTGGATGAGTTTGATAGAAAAGCACGTCGCTCGATTCCGGCGTTCCGGGAAGAGCAAATGGTGGCATTGATAAACTTGATGGAAACTACCGATGTGCAGGATGAAGTGCCCGAGCTGTTTGGGCGCGCCAGAATATTGGATGAACGATATGTATTCGAAACTTCGCTGAGCAAGCGTTTGCAGGCAATTGCTCGGATACTTCGAAGCAAGGAACTGGGCAGACCTAAGGAGTTGACGCCTACGTTCCAAGAGAGCATTGAGATCATTCAGCAGAATCCGGCTGCGTACGATAGGGATCTCAATGTTGCTCTGAGCACCAATTTTCGAACGAGGGAGGACAATTACAACATCGTGGTCGAGTGCTTGCGCCTCGCGAAAATCTGGACACAGCTCGGACAGCCGGAGAAAGCAAATTCGCTTTTGTTGGCTTTGGGTAGGAGTACTGTTCCTGAGGGAACGCTTTCGGCTTCTCTTTGCCTGGAGCTCGGCGGTCAACTCAATCTTATCGGTGCGCAACGGGTCGCAATTGAGATGCTTAATCGAGCTAATAGGAAGCTCTCTCTGCTGCGCCCTTCCCCAATGCAGCGTGCCGAACTAAATTGTAGCATCGGATTGAGACTGCTTGCCCTGGGAGACATGACTGCGCTACCTTATCTAGGGTCGAATTTTGTCATCCATAAGAACAACAGCAAACGTTCTGCACATCACAGTCTGCAGTTAACGGAAGCGGCTGTTATTTACGCGAACGCCCTGGTGAAGTTCGGCAAGCCTTACGAGGCTCTTGCAGCACTAGATGCAATACCATCACGACCCGGGCTACCTCCGGATCCGCGAGTGACTAAGTGGCGCTGGGCGGCCTCAAGCGCCGTCAGAAAACTTGAGATACTGGCTGAGCAGGAGCAGTCCAGGTTCGAACAAATGCGAGCGAGTGAAAGATGGCTGGACGTTGCGAATTCGGCCAACCGATTGGCACGACTAAGCATGGAAAACGGCTCAGACATGAAGAGAGCAAAGACGTATATTCTAATCGGGCTCGCTGCAAGCAAAAAGGAAAAAAGCCAAAAGATGACATGGAGCGGGTGTCTGCTTCGCAGCAAGCTGGCAACGATTTACATGCGCGAAAAAAAGTATTCGGCGGCGACCAAGGTGCTTGAAAAGAACATTCAAATCATGCGCAACTTCGGACCACGTAATGCGGCGCAAGATCAAGTATTGGCGAAAGATGTATGCAGTCTCGGTAGGATAGCGGAGCTGGAGAAAAGCAAACCGTAAGGGAAAAACTTGCGAGGTTTTGGCGCAATAAAAATGCTCGAAATGAATATTCAGAACATGCGCAGCAGCGTAAGTCACCGCAAGAACAAGTATTGGCGAATGATGCACGGATTCTTGGCAGGATAGCGGAGCCGGAAAAGGCGAAGCATGCTGAGACGAAGTTTCGACTAATCACAAATTCTCAACTCGGCAGAGTGAACCAGAATCGTGCACCCGCACCCGGCAAATTCTCGGCACCAATATCGCCACCATGCTGAGTAATCATTTTCTGGCAAATGAACAGTCCCAGTCCCGTTCCCTTTCTGGCTGTTTTCGCCTGCTCGTAGCGCTGAAAGAGCTTTTCTTGGAACTCCGCCGGAATTCCAGGACCCTGGTCGTCAACTTGCACATTTGCTCTTGTGTTTTCGTTGAATAAACGAATCTTGACCGTCATTCCGGTGCTACTGTATTTGATGGCATTGGAAAGTAAGTTGATTGTCACTTGTTGAATTTTGTCCGGATCACATTTTACCTGAAGCGGCTCCGCGGAGAGCTCCAGCGCGACCGAGCTGCTTGCTGCCAGAGCAGCCACTTCTTCCACCGCCGATTTGAGCACGGATGCGAGATCGACCTCCTGCAGGAAGTGAGCAGGAGTTTCACCCTCTGCTTCGTAAACGAAGAGCAACTCTTTGATCAATCGCTCCAACCTCCTGGAACTCGTGAGCGAACGAGTGAAGCTGTGCCTTCCCTTCTCGTTTAGCCCGAGTTTTCCGGTCTCTCCTTGCGAAAGAATTGATTCAATGTTCTTCAACGTATTAGTCAGATCCTCGCTGAGGAAGGTGACGAACTCTGCTTTCAGTTCGGCAGTCTGTTTCCTTCGCCGCGTGACGTCTTGCAAAACGAGTTCCAGCTCTGCCAGCTCGTCTTCTCCACCTTTCATCGGCAAGAGTGCATCTCCGCGTCCCAACCTGTCTGCGTTCTTTTGCAGAAGCTCAATTCTGCCTGCCACTTGCTTTACCCAAAATACAACCAACAGAAGAGCAAGCCCGACGTTGAGGACAAAGCCTAGGATGATGTTGGAACGAACCCGTCCCTCTGCTTCGCTTTCCTGCTGTAATTGTTTTTGAAGAGAATTGGCATCGAGTGCCAGGTCTTGCTCAACCTCGGACACGAAGCGCTTGATCAATTGATCGGTGTTCTTTTGTACGGATTCGAGCTGGCGAACACTTTCAATGTTTGTAAACTGGATGAGTCCGGGCGACTCCTCGACCGCTCTCATACTGCCTGAAAGTCCGTCCATTACGGACTTTCGCAACGCCTCCGTACGGTCCGCCGAGGGTGATTGCGTGACACCAGGTGAGGTGGTCCTGAATGCGCTGCCGGAGGAAGATCTGACCTCCGCCAATTCCAATCTTTGTTGTTTCAATGCTCGCATCGTCTGGTAATACGAATCGGCGAATACTTTGGTTCTATTTGTCAGTGCATATGCGAGGAGAGAGGCATTCGCCTGGTAGAAGAGCTTCATCGAATCGCTGACTGTCGCTATCCGCGCATATTGAGCTAATGCTTGTTTGACTTGCTTGTCGGTTCGATCGAGCTCCCAACTGAAGACGACGAGATAAATCGATTCGCAGATCAAAATGATACCAATCACGGCTAGACCACTGTGCGCAAGTTGTAGTCTGGGCAATCTGGCCAACGTCCTAACCTCCATCCTGGAGCGGATCGCCGGCGTCAGCTTCGAGTTCGATGGATGTAAACCGGACTAGCCTGCGAAGCTGGCTAAGAGGAATGGAAAACCAGAAGGTGGTGCCCTTGCCGGCGGTGCTGTCGGCGCCGATGGTGCCATAGTGCTGTTCGACTACTGTCTTCGAGAGGAGGAGGCTAAGCCTCTCTGGCAGTCGCTGCGTGTCGTCGCGAGAGGGCGCGAACATACTTTTCGTCAGGTCCGGAGGCAACACCAAGTTCGCGTTCGAGATTCGTACGGTTGCGACGTCCTTGTGCCGCTCTGCAGCGATTGAGATAACAGAACTATTGGGGCTGAGATTGATGAGACAGTTCAACAACGTCATAAGCACTCGTTCGATTCTGGCGGAATCGGCGTTGACGAAGAGTTCCGGGGCTTCTATCTCGATGGCCAGCTGCTTTTTATCGACAGAATCTTTCGTCTCATCCAGCACAACTTCGATGGTTTCGGCGATGTTGAACTCCTGCAAGTCGAGATTGCTCTTGCCGGCTTCTAGTTTGCTAATGTCCAGAAGCTCGTTGATTAGCTGTAAGAGCCGGCTCAACTCTTTATCCGTCTCTTCCATTGCTCGGCGGGCATCGTCTTCAATCTCGCCGTAGAATTCCTCTGCTGCCATCGTCACTGTGGAACTTATGGCGGTCAGCGGTGATCTGAGCTCATGGCTTATGACTGCGACGATTTCTCGCCTCTGCTCGTCAGACTCTTTCAAGTTTGCTGCTGCGTCGTGAAGACTGCTCTCGAGGGCAGCAATCTCGTCCGCGCCGCCCTGCTGCGGCAACAGCTCCATTCCCCGACCCAGCCTCCTGCTGTTCTCAACCAGCAAACCGACTCGCGCAGTGACGCTTCTGACCCAGATGGCGACAGCAAATAGCGTCAGGAGTGCATTGACCGCAAAACCTGCTGCGATCAAGTTCTTCGTCTGGCTTTGCCAATCAGTCTGTTGATCCAACTTTCCGGAGAAAGATAGTTGCACGTCAGCTACTTCTTTCATCACCGAGACGAAGTCCAGGAGTGTATCTCTGGCGCGGTCTAGAGTTCTTCTCGATGAAAACACTAGTGCCAGTGGCATCTGAAAAGTCTGTCTGACGTCGTCGAGTCTTGTCAGTGCCTTCTCGCTCAAATGATGCACGTTCTCGAGGAAGACCACTGAATGACTGGGGCTTGTCATGACCAATTCCCAGCTGAACTCTCCCTGTCGTTTCAGCTTGTTGACATACTGCTCATATGCATTCAGCGATTCCTGCTCACGAAACAACCCGAAGACGAAAAGCTCGTTAGATGCCCGATACACAAGTTCGATCGTCTTGTTTCCGGCAGCGACGCAATGATATCTCCGCATCTGCAGCCAGAGTTGTTTGTTTGCTGCTAGCAGTTGATCTCCAATCAACGATAGTGACACTATCTCTATCGAGAGAGTGAGCATAATCAACAAGAGTCCTGCGTGAAGCAATCGGAGCTTTGTCAGATATTTTGTCAGCGGCATGTACGTGCGGTTAGTCCGAGCGGTCTCTAATATTCTCCCGGATATTGTGGGGATGCGCTCAGAAAATTCCTTGAGAATTATTTGTCAAGTGAAAGGCGCACCGGAGGTGGTGCGCCTGGGGGTAGAACCTCAATAGATGAACGGACGGAGACTGCAAGGACCTGAGCGCTGCCGCTTACTTGTGTTTCTCGTCAGAAGGAGGTGGCGGTAGTGGTGGCATTGGAGGCGTGAATCTGTGCAGGCGCACGCCTGCCGTCGGCGCTGCCATTGTAAAACCGTGTCCCAACCCCATCTCGGCAGCCTCAAATCCGACAATCGGCTGGGCATGAGGTGCCGCAACACTGAACATAACATCATGAGGTGGGAAACCCACCGCAGGCATACCAGACTGCATCATGAGCGTTTGCCGATAGTACCCTTTCCGCTGTTCTGCAGTGTACACTTCGGCACAGTCCAGAAGCATGTCCAGCCGCGCCTGAGACAGTTCTGTGCGAATGGATGTCAGTCTGGACTGCAGGTTCTTCACTTCCTGTCTGTTTATCTGGGGCTCGGCAAGCAGCTCTCCCATGTCATGTACGAGAGCCTGCTGTTCTGCCTCCTTGCTTGCGGTGGCGATGCGAAATCTGTCTTTGATTTTGGTTATCTTGGACATTTGCTCGTCCGTAAGAGGCGCTGGAGGAGGTGGTGGAAAGTGTACTTGGTGCAACACGGGTCCTTGTGATGGCGTGTTCAGTTTGGCGGCGATGAGGAAACTTTCAGGCGAAGGGACAGAACTATCGGCCGTCGTCGACGCTTGCGCCTCTGCACCACTGCCGAGCGTCAGTACTCCCAGCACGATCGTTGTTGCACATATCAGCGTGCAAAGTTTTGCACCAGGCTTTGCGCTATCAGGGATGTGTGTTTTGATCTTCATTGTCGTGTTTCTGCCTCTGTTGTTTTCATAATCTCACCAGCGACCGTAGTTTCAGGTCGAAGAACTTTGCTCAAATACTTCTTGTTCGTCTCCCAGCATCGTGGAACATGTCCGCACAAGCGTAGCAGCATCGAGCGCGCGATCATGGCTCGATCTTCATCTTCGAAGAACTTGTTTGCAAATGGCAGACTCACTCCTCTGAAACTAAGCGCCGCTTCATCGCCTATGATATTGCGATAGACAATGAGCCAAGTCTTCACGCACTCATTATAGTCAGCAGGGGAAAAATCCTCGCCCTGTGTTTTGATCTTGTCGTACAGCCCATTTCCCGGGGCCACGCGGGCGTCGATGTCCTCGGGAGCGAGTTCCACTGCTCGGCGACTTAAACGTATAGCGCGCTCGATGTCATTCAGGCTGAGAGCCATGGATGAGTGCATATGCTGAATCCTGGCGTTCTTTCCGCTTTTCCCTTTGTCGAAGAGATCATAGTTATAAACCACTCCCGACTTTGGTTTCGTGCGTACCTAAGCTTGGATAGGAGAATGAACAATTTGAAAGATAGCTAGAAGCACTGCTAATGTAGAAATGACGGTCTTAGGCCTGCAATGTTCGGCATTGGGGACTCCATTCGGCTGAATCGAAACGAACGCCACCTCATACGATGCGTGGCGCTCAGTATCTGATCTGTAAACTGTACGCGAGCACAACCTGTTCGTGCCTCGCAACAAGCAGTATGCGTGGGCGCCGTTAAGCAAATATGTGTTTGAGTCGCGTACTGTAA
>CAYTDR010000409.1:0-7118 GCA_964436185.1 uncultured Candidatus Obscuribacterales bacterium
ACCTGGGTCTTGGAGTGGTTCGGTCCCCCGGTTGTCTGACAGGTGAATCCGGATGGCGGGAGCCTCTCGCCATCCGGATCCTGGGCGCAGTCACGGATTGAGGCGCGCAACGGCGTTGGTGCGGTCAACGCTGACATGGCGACCGAGGAGATGCTCGAAGCGATCGAGGAGTACCTCAGCAGGACAAGATGACCGTCACAACAGGCTCACCCCGCCTGTTTCGTCGTCAATTAGACGCCCAGACTACTTCGTAACGTCTACGCAATTTCAAGGCGCGCCAATCGGCTGGCGCGCCGGTTTGAAGGTTGGTACTGGCTGGGAGACGAGAAGTGAATTCGAACCGCACGCGACTCATCGTGGTGGCCTCGCTGCTTGGAGCCTTGCTCTTAGGGCTCAGTGTCTGGTTCTTCGCAAAGGTCTACCATGCTGAGAGAGTGGCAGATTACAATCGCGTCCGAGGGTATCTGTCCAGTACGGTGTATTGGCTTAATTACAGGCTGACCAAAGATCCGGATGATATTCGGTTGTGGAACGAGATTGAGTCCGGTTTACGCTACGTGCGCTTTATGAAGGTCGAGTTGGTGGAGACTGAACATCCAGACCTTCTGGTGGAACTCTACTGCGTGCGGCTGGTCAGGCTGCATAGGACGTCGCAAAAGCTGTCCCACTCCACCGGCCGTTATGTGCGCGAAACTGAGGACCTTCTGAAGGAACTGCGGATTGATTTCCCTCACTGGATGGAACGCGATGAAGCCGAAGTGAAGAAGATCCTCGAACCGTACACCAGGTGGAACGAACTTCAGAAGCGGGTCGACGACGCTTTGGTCGAGTTCGGCGAGGTAATTCGCCAGGATGCGGCGCGTCGAATCCGTCAGGGACACGCCCGCTGAAGATGCTGTTGAACTGTTTGGCAGGTTAGGTATCTGACGGTTGCACCCCGAGTCGGGAGGTCTGGAATCCAGATCGCCTCCTCCCGACGGGTATTTCATCATGGGGGCGGTCCCCCATTTTTTTTGATTTTCATTACTAAAAAAGATAGTAATGAGATTCGGCAACGACGTATGGACTTTTGCTGCCTGCTGACCAATCGCGTAATGCTGTGTTAGATTATCGATTCGGCGAGTCCTTTCTGCTGGTGCTTTATGACGACAATCACGAACAGTCTCTTTGAATCGGCCACCAAGTTACGCGATGAGTTGGTAGAAAATCGAAGGTACATTCATGCTCACCCTGAGCTGAGTTTCGAAGAACACAAGACGGTGGATTTTGTTCGAGACCGACTGCTCGAGATGGGTCTACAACCCCGGATCTTCGCCAACGGAATCGGTGTCACGGCGGAGATTGGAACGGACGGTCCCATAGTCGGCATTCGCGCAGATATGGATGCTCTGCCGATCGAAGAAGAGAACGACGTAGATTACAAATCAAGTAACCATGGCGTAATGCATGCTTGTGGTCATGATGTTCACACTGCCTGCGCGCTTGGAGCCGCTCGGCTCCTTGTTCAAACACCACCTGCGCACGGACGGGTGAGGCTGATTTTCCAACCGGCGGAGGAGTCTACGAATGCCGATGGCAAGAGTGGTGCCATGTTGCTCTTGGAGGAAGGTGCCTTCGATGGTGTCAAGTCTGTAGTGGGACTGCATGTGTTTCCTGAACTGCCGACCGGTTTGATTGCACTGCGAGAGGGTCCTTTTCTTGCTGCTTGCGCCAAGTTCAACATCGAGATTCGCGGTCAAGGCTGTCATGGAGCGTTCCCCCAAGAGGGCGTTGATGCGATCGTGCTGGCGTCTTATGTCATTCAGGCTATTCAAACTATTATCTCGCGCAGAAAGTCCGCGCTTGATCCCGCAGTTGTCACCATTGGCGGCATCAAGAGCAATTCGTATAGAGCGAACATTGTCTGTGAGCTTGTAGAAATGCTGGGAACCGCACGATACTTTCGTGAGGAAACGGCGGACGTCATCCACGCCGAGCTGGAAAAATGTTGCCGGATTGTCGAAGGTTTGGGTGGATCTTATTCTCTCAACTTCCGCAGAGAGAGCCCGGCTCTTGTTAATAGCAGGCAGATTGTCGAAACCGTCAGTGATGTCGCGGCCAAGATGTTGGGACCGGAGGCTGTGGTGGAAGCGCCAATGGAGATGGGCGCGGAAGACTTCAGTTTCGTGTCTGCAAAGTACCCCAGCTGCTTCTTCGCTCTTGGAACCAAATTGAACGATCGTCCCCGGAAGCTGCATACAGCGACGTTCGACATTGACGAATCGGCAATGCCGATCGGGGCAGCGATTCTTGCTGCTTCGGCTCTGAGACTGTGCTCTGAGTAGCGGATCGGAAGTTAGAGCTTTAGTGAACCTGGTCGGTGTGCTTCTCGATTAGCGTGATTCACGCCAAGTGGTTCCCTTGGTGCCGGATGACCTGGCACCAGGATTGGTTTCATTCGAACCTGAACCAGACATTGCTAAACCAGCGGTTGAAACTCATTCTTTTAAAGATACGACTTGCGCAATCGTGCCTGATTGCCGCCTCACCGTCGGTGGTGAACGTGAAATGGTAAGTTGCTCCGGAACCTAGTGAGCAAGCGCAAAACAAGAAAGTTTGTCAAGAGAAGAATTATCAGAATCTGTTTTGCCTTCCGATTCTATATCCGATGCATTGAAGGTGAGCTCTATAGGCGCCATCCGTGCGACTATCGAGACCTGGCTGGTTTGCATATGCGCACCATTTGGTTCCTCGCTTAGAGATCCTTATGCTAAGCTTCGGTCATATTCGAAGAGCACTAGAAGGAGCATCGAATGAAGAAAACCCCGGTCATTATAGCCCTCACCGCTCTCCTGCTTACAGGACCGCTAGCCCCGACATTCGCCCAAACATACAACGGACAGACCCTTCAAGGTCGTGTCAGCTATGTACCCACTGGTACCGCCCTTGATGCCTCGTTGACCAGCCCGATCGACAGCGCTGTAGCGAAACCAGGAGATCTTTTCAATGCCCAGTTGTACGCACCGGTCGTACTGGGCGACGAAGTGGTATTACCTGCTAATACCAAATTAGAAGGGCAGGTAGTGAGCGCGGACAAGAGCAGCCTGGCTGGAAAGAACGGCATTATGAGTTTGCGGTTGACCGCAGCCGTAACACCGGATGGTGTCAGATATCCTCTCTCCGCTACCGTAACTGCTGATCAGTCCGATAAGAAAATTGTTCAGGACAACGGAAACTTGAAAGGCAGATCCACCAAGAAAACTGTTGGATCCGGTGTCGTCAGGACGGCTGCCTGGACTGCTGGCGGGACGCTTCTTGGTGTCATATTCGCACCAATCGTAGCCGGCGGTGTTGGCGCAGGCGCGATTGCTGGTGTCGCTACTGGTGGTGCTGTCGGATTGGGCAGCAACCTCTGGCGAAAAGGCAAGGACGTGAAGATTCAGAGCGGAACCAGACTGAAATTCGCTCTTGACCAACCAATGAATATGTCTCATGAGATTGCGGGAGCGGGGCCGATGATTCGGTAACGTTTCGGAAATCTGCTATGCGCCACTACGGGCGATGCATTGCATCGCCCGTAGTAACAACATTTTCCGAACGTGATTTTGAATTGGGAACGAAACAGCTGTTGCCAAGCTGTCGTACTGCAGAAAATAATCTGAAGGCATGTTAACAAGAGGTTTGTGCTGCGCTAGATTCGCTGTGGCATGCACAGTTTTGCGCGGAGAGGCGTCCGGGTATGGCATTATTGGTGATGGCAAGTGGCGGCATTTGTCATGTTTTCTTTGCTTGTGGTATTGAATTCACCAGTTCATATTGACTAGAAACTAGATGCATTCCAAAGTTCCTCTCAAATTTATTGCTAAAAGCTTCCTAGCCAACTAACCAAAACATCTTCATCGTTCGAGCCATAACTCGAGTGGTGGGTGAATTAACTGTTTGGCGTCGATAATTGCTTGATCGCATTTGTCGTCGCGACAATCAGCTAACACAGAGAGCGTTAGCCATGAGCAATACCGTGCAAACACACGCAAGTCAAGAGCCGCAACTCTTGAGACTTGATTCGAGTTCTTCTGCCGAAGAACAGAATTTCTTGACGTTTCTCAACGAGAACATGGTCGGTCAACCGGATGCGAAGAAAGCGGCGCTGAGGATCAGACGCGCTATCTTGAATCCCTATCGTGACCAGAACAGACCAATTTTCTCAGTCATTCTCGCGGGCGAATCGCGCACCGGCAAAAACCACATCGTCCGTCTGCTTGCTCGTTGGTTTCACGGCAACGAAAAGGCGCTGGTGAAAATCAACGGCGGCGAATTCATGGAGAAGCACAATCTTGCGCGTTTGATTGGCTCTCCTCACGGTTACATCGGATTCAACGGCGCCGATGAGCGGCAAAAGCGCGGCGAACGCGATACTGGTGCGCTTCTCTCCCAGCACAATCTGGACCTTTCGCATGAGGGGTCTGACTATGATGTGGCCTTCGTGCTCGTCGATGAGTGGGAGAAGATGCATCCGGATGTGATCAACCTTCTGCTCGCCGGCCTTGACGAAGGCGAGTTCACCATCGCCAACAACTCGCTGGTGAATTTCCGCAATGTCGTTCTGGTCATGACTGCTAACATGGGCATGAAGGAAGTGGAGAACAGCATGCGTCGTGCTGGTTTCCACAGGGAAGCGGACAAGAAGCCAACGCACTCCCAGGTGGAGTCGGCGGTGAAGAAGGCGTACCGAGAGCGTACGTCACCTGAGTTCCGCAATCGCATCGACACCGTAGTCGTCTACGAGTCCCTTACCGATGGCCAGCTCAAAGATATCGTCGGGCTGGAGTTCAAGGTGTTGGAAGCGAGGACGTTGACGGCAAAACCGCAACTGCCGTTCACATTGCTGCCTGATGATCTCGCTATCTCGCTCTTGCTGTCGCTTGCCAGTGGTGGCGATGGTAGTGGCATTCCAAACCTGAAGCGGGCGATGAGCGAACATGTTATCGAGCCGCTGGGAATGCTTTCTGAATCGGGAGCTATCCGTCCTCACGACATAATCTCGATCTCGGTTGAAGGGGGCAAGATTATCTTCAGCAAGCATGCCGTCGGCTCGTCCGTTGAGGTCGTGCCTGAGCCGAAAGTTCCATCTGTTGAGCTTCCGCGCACGTCTAAGGAGGAGAAGGTGAGGGAGAAAGAGCCCGCCACCAGGCGCAAAATTGCTCCTCCTGTTCGCATCGTCACTGTGCCCGACTACCTGCTCTAAGGACCTGGTGGTGGCAGGCATTTTTCAGATGCATCGTCATCGTACTGTAGCCAGCAAACTTTTGAAGAACGCCTGCTCATGCAGATTGTCTGAGAATGTTGGTTGATGTTATTCCGACTAAGTCCACACATTCCGAGCCGCGCCGCCTTGATTTCTCGAGGCGGCGGAAGCCGGAGAACAGGAGACCTATGCTACTCTTCGTATTCTTCCTGGCAGCATTTGGCTTGCCGCTTCTTGCTCGAGTTAAGTGGCTCTCCACTCGATCGGTCGTATACCAGGGACCAGGCACTGCCTTCACATTCGGTGTCGATGACCTGGGCAAGAACTCTAACACCCGCTACTGCTGGTTCTCTATCCCGGGCAGCGACAAGATGTACATGTCCGAGATCCCCAACGCCCGGTTTGACCAGGTCAAAGGTCGGGTGAACAACGTCGTTTTCACGCTGGTTAAGTATGCCTTCACCAGCCCGTTTGTCGAGTCGGTCGAGTGGGCGGAAGGTGAGCCTGCTGAGGTTGCGGACAAGACGCAAGACGGGCTTCTCATCGCAGTGGCCTACGGAGCAACCGGAATGCTGTCGCTGATACTGTCCGCCCATTTGGTGGCATTCGGCGGAGCGTTGCTTTTGGTGTCCGCTCTGTTCCTGGCGTTGTCCGGGGCTGCCCTCAATCTGTTCAATCACAGCGCACCGATGGACTTGAAGGAAGTGCGTCCGCGGATGGCCGGAATCCCTCTCGGGAAGGGCGCTCCCTCGCTGGTGGTTATGCTTTGCATCGCGCTGGTGTTGACGGTAGCGACTTTCTCCACGTTCACGATGTTCACACTCTTCCCTGGTATTCATGCGGCATTCGCAGCGGGTGCCATAATTGCGCTGCTCTATAAGGCGAATCAGGCTGCAGGGACCACAAAGGTCGAAAAGTCATGAGTTGAGCTAGCAGAGAGAGCCGCAAGGCTTGCCTCGGGGATGGTGCCACCATGTAATGCTATGTGGCACCATCCATCGCTTTCGTGTCGAAGGGCGCGCAGAGCGAGAACACGTTATCTGATGCTCGCTGATGACGTACTTTTCGGTACGTAGATGTGGCCTATCCTGGTTCTTTGTTACTTCTTGGCAATTACTATATGAGGGCATACATAAGGCGGGACAAGGAAAATTGCGAAAAAGCGCAAAAGGCAAACGAGACAGGCGACCGTGAAGCCTGAAGAGGAGCGGGTGTGACTGGTACACACCCGCTCTCTCTTTGGCATCTCAGAAAGCGTCAGCCGACTCTAGCCGGTTACTTCATGTCTTCGAGTTCCAGTACATGATGCTCGCGCCGCCGATGCCCATCCCGACTGCTGCACCAATCCCTGCGAAGAGCCCGCCGCTGATCAGCCCGACGAGGAAGCCGATGGCCGCCAGCGTCACCGTGCTGGACGCGACGGCGTTCTCCATTCGCTCCTTGTCAGACAGGTTGTCGCGCTGCGGGCCCATCAAGGACAGTCCCTTGGCGAACATGCAGACCAGGTTGAGGATGAAACCAACGAACACAGCCGGGATCAGCCAGACGCAGATTGCCATCATGATAGTGTCCTTTTCGAGGTCTTCTCGAGTAAGGAATTGCTTGTTCAACGGGTTAGAAGCATGGCTCCGGTGGAGAGTCGACCCGACGGCTCGCCACCACATATGCCACCTTACTCTGGGTCCGATCAGCGATGCGTTTGAAATTTGAGTCGCCCTGTTTGGCAGGGCGGAAGACATGGTGCTTACTTCGGCTGGCGTGCGGCCGAGAGGAGCAGGTCCCAGAGCTTGTTCATCCGTTCGTCCTGGGTGCCGTAGGTCTCGACATAGTCGGCGAAGCTGCAGCGGATCACTTCCAGAGCCTCGGCGCGGCCGTAGGTTTCCTTGATGGAAAC
>CAYTDR010000410.1:0-7106 GCA_964436185.1 uncultured Candidatus Obscuribacterales bacterium
TCATCTGGATTTTCTGTCACCTGCTGCCATTCAACAGATGCGCGACAGCAAGGTGATTGGGGTCCTACTTCCAGGAGTCACCTATCATCTCATGGAGTTCAACAAGAAAATTCCCGTCAAAGAAATGCTCGAAGGTGGTGTAGCAATAGCCCTCGCCACCGACTACAATCCAGGAAGCTGTCGAACACAATCCATGCAGGCAATACTGGAAGCAGCTTGCCGAATTTATCGACTTACATATGCACAAGCAATCAACGCCGCCACTATCAACGCTGCCTTTGCTCTCGATCGAGGCGACAAAATCGGCAGCCTGGCGGCAGGAAAGCGTGCTGATATCGTGATCTTCGACTGTCCCGAGCACGGCATCATAATCAATAACTTCGGTATCAATCATGTACTCACCGTGATCAAAAGTGGCGAAGTGGTTGTCAGCGAAGGTCAACTTCAGCGTCTAGCCGAGTGCACACAGGCATCGTGCTGAGCACAGCAACATGGTGAACCAATTGATCACTCGTCAGCCCGTGCGCCTTGCCTGCATTCGCTCGATGTCTGTGGCTTGAGATCGCCAAGCGCATCTCAGTGGTGAAGAATTGCGAGAAGAAAAATAAGAAAGCTCAAAGCGTCACACAGAGTGGATTGGCTTGCGATCTCATAAGCGAGCGTTCGTGTTCGGGCCAAATCAAAAGGGCGAGTGTTAGGTAGTTGAACTCCCATGTGTTCAACAGGTGTCGGCCTAGTTTCAACGGTATCTCTTGTATTGCTGCAGCCTTCCAAGGGAGCAAAGAAATCTGCGGTATGATGGGCTCAGAGCGTCTTTGGATTTACTGCTGTAAGACACTATTGGTTACGGAAAAATGTTGCCATGTATGCGCGGTCGAATCTTGAAAGCATTTCTGCTGCTCGCAATGGTGGCAAGCACCGCATCATCAACTTTGGCTGCGCCAGACCTGAAAAATGCATGGAAATTCACTGCCTTTGCAATTCCGTACGGTCGCTTCAAGGGAACTGTAATCTTCGACACGGCCGCAATGGACAACGGCGTATTTCGGTTCTCAATGCACGGCCCCAATTTCGAATCGTTTAAGGTATACAACCCAGAAAACAAGGCATTCATCGAAACTACAACTGCGGCATACACTCAGCAGTGGGTGAAAGCTCCGAAATTCCCGAGCTTGAAGAAGGTAGGAAAAGGCAAGATGTTCAACTTGGACTGCGTCCACTATGTTGGTGAATTTCGCAGACCGGGCACCACGATCGATGCCTGGTACACTTACGCAGTACCGCTCGACCGGCGGCTTTGGGACTCGTTTAGTCGATTGTGCGGTGTTCCGCCCGGGTATGGGCTACCAGTAAAGGTGCGTGTTCGTTCCACTTCTGGCACTATGCTTTTGTTCGAGATCGTGAAGCTAGAAACCACACGCGTCACAAAAGAATCAATGCTGATACCCAAATCCGCTCGGTTTATGAAGGACCATGCGCTCCTTTATTTTACTAATGCCGACGGATCGAACTCTGGTATCGACGAGTTCTTCCGCGCTCCTCTGAAGGATGGGCAGTAGAGCCAGCACCGCCTGATGAAGTCTGGTCTTTCGAAATCATAATTCAATTAATCTTTTCCTTGACACTCCAGTCGTTTTGGCTCGTCGGCAAGAAGCGCAGCTACTGAACTTTTTTGCTGCTCACTCCGTCATTTAAAATAGCGTGCAACCAACGTGATGGTGTTAGCCATTTCTGCCCAACGAGAAGTCCTCCGCATGATCTGGGGAGACACGTGTCGGATGGAGTTATGCTTTCGGGCAGTATCTTTTTGTCTGTTGTACGCGACCTTTTCTAATTTATGAGATAGCGTCGTTTCGTTGGTGATTTCCTGGGGATCAGGACATTGCAGGCCTTCGGGCGCAATATCCTGGACCCCCCAGGTGCGATTGGTTTGTACTTCCTCTGCCATATCTTGAACACGAGCGTCAGTCCACACGGGGAAGTTTTCCTGAAGCACTTGCCGGACTATCGAGCGGTGGTCAGGTGTATGAGCTCTCAAATCGTTTGCGCAGAGGCTGGTGCACTGGCATGGTGGTGCTCAGGTTCGACCTTCATCCCCTGATGAGTCAAGCCGCCTGGGCGTCAACTAAACGAAAAAGTGGCAAGTAAATAGGCAATTTGTCTATTATGGTCTTATAAGTGGTACGAGATTTATAGATATTAGAGCCAGTGTGGGACTTTGAGTATCGGGCGCCTTATTGGAGCTGCATTGTTAAAGTGCCACTTCCCTGGATTACCAGCGATTATCGACGGAATTGAGAGCGAATTAGCGCTTACAGGCGCTGAGACCGGATGCAATAGAATTTTGGGAGGACAGCTTGTGGAACGTCCGATTGAAGCGAAAGAGAAGTCTGCCTTGACAGTGATTTCAACCTCGGCCCAGTCCGCCACGCACTTGCGGTTGCCGGAAGCGCTGGCAGGGAGCTTTCTCCGAAATGCCCGAAGTATAGGGAAACCGCTAGGGCAGTTCTTCGCCTTCTCGATCCTGCTGTCTGTGATGGTGTCAAATCCGGTGCTAGCAAAATCCAAATATAGTTTGGAATCACCTCTTAGTGTCGAGCAGCAGAAGTCTCTGGCCAAAGGGGTTAGCTATCTAAAGAAGCAAAAACCAGACAAGGCCACACCTATTTTTGCCGCCGTATTTGCGCAATGCAATGATCTTCCCAAGTGTCTGTCGGTCGCAGAGTACTGTGAGCAATGGGGCTTCCAGCTCGTAGACGTTAGGCGGGCTCTACTTAAGAAGGCGCTCGGATTGTGCAGAACGCGTGACGACTACATACTTTGTGCTCTTAAGGGGCGTCAATATGAGGCCTATGAAGTAACCAGACAAGCCATTCAGCAGATGATTAGCGACTCTAACAGTCCGGAGGAACTCACTGATCTGGCCAAAAAAGCTCACGAAGTAGCACTTAATGACGTAACGCATTTAGCTTTGGAGAAAGCCTATGCTTCTGTGAAGACAGTTCCCGAAGCTCTTGAATTTGCGCGCCAGGCCAGCGTGTTGGGTATGGAGGACATGGTGCGAAAGTGTCTCAAGGAGCTCATTGACGACGAGCCGAAAGCAAGACAGCTCTGCCTTCTTCTTAGAAAAATCGACGTTTACGGTTTCAAGGATCTGAATCGAGAGTGCTTGAAAAAGGCTCTGACGCAGTGCATGACAGTTCAGGACTTTGCCGAAGTATGGGAAGAGGCTCGGAGGCAGCGACAGAAAGATATCTTCGAGGTGGCAGCTTATCGCGGGAAGAAACTCAAGCTCCTTCAACAGATCAGGGGTGACCGTGAGGCCCATTCTCAGAAGGTCGATGAATGGAAGCAAGATCGGAGCCGTAAGTTAGAAGAAAACCAGCAACGAGTCGATGAGGAGCTTAGCAGGCAACCTTCGGATCGTGAAGGCGGCCAATCGAGCGGTCCACAAAGCGGTTTTTAACTGTTTCGATTCAGTAGCACGGCCACCTGGGGCAGCCGACTCGAGTCGACCGAGTCGCGAATTGAAATGCAGCCTAACCGTTAGTGCTGGTTGTCTTCTGCGATGACCAGAAGTACCCTCAGAAGGTCAGAGAGCCGGCTAGTTGCAGCACTTCTTCTCTTCGGTGAGAGAAATGTTGACAGGCAGCTCGTCTAGATAGAGCGTTGGCGCCTTCTTGAATACCTGTATTAGCTCTTCAATAACACGTTCCGAATCTTGTTTTTGAATCGCCTCGACGACACAGGTCTCCAGATGTTGGCGGAGAATGGCTTCTGATGTGCGGTCCAGGGCAGCTTGAACGGCTTTGAGCTGATGGAGAACATCGATGCAGTACCTCTTTTCGTCTACCATGCGATACACGGCATTGAGGTGCCCAACCGCCTTCGCCAGGCGGGCTTTGAGCTTTTCCTTGGAATCGTCGGTTATTGCCATACGAGGAGTTTAGCGGATTTCTGCTCCTCCAACTCTTAGAATGTTTTCTCAACTAGCATTTTTCATCAACGGAATTCCCGTTCCTTGCTGTCTTCTTTGCAGTCTTTGCGCTGTCAACAAGCGCAGTACCGCATTATATGGTTGTCACGATGCTATTCATGAAGTCAAGGTATAATCGATTCCGCATTGCGATGAATCGTCACAGATAGAAAGAGGCAAATTTTGTTTCGTCGATTGGTTCTAGCATCATTACCGATTTTTTTCCTGGTGGGTTTGGGCTCTCCGTATGTATTACTCGGCTTGCTCGCCCTCGTGACCGCGCTCTTGGGTATCTCCGGCATGGAGGCTCTCTGCCAATGGATGCGGCGTCAGCTCGAGAGAAAACGATTCTCTCCGGGCAAACCGCACATTCCTTCTCAGCTCTGGATGGCGGGAATTATTTTAACGATATCACTTTTCTTCGTGGGACTCTTCTGGGGGACCGACACTCCTGATACCACATCTGGAGTCATGATCGCAGTCGTACCGTTCGTGTTCATCATCATCTCCCATATTCTCTGTCTTGCTTTTCTCGCGTTGTCTCTCGGGGCGATCTCGCGAGCTGCAGAGCTGACCATGACAGCACCACGTGGAAGGTAATGGATAGGTAATGGCTAGCTGTGAGAACACCAGCGAAGCTCTAAATGCTATTCGAACGCGATAGTTAGAAGCTGATTCGGCCCGAACTCGATACCGAGGTCACCGTCTTCATCTGCACTCAGTGGTTTAATCAATTCACCATCCAGGCGGACAATGCTCGCTTTATCGAACGGCAAGCCGCACCTTAATTTCACTACTTGCGGTTTTAGCAAGACATTGAGCAAACGTAAGCAACAAGTTTTTCCACCATCGGGCGAATAGAACGCTGTGAGCGCAACGCTCTCGCTGTCGATTGTAACTCCTGTCTTCTCCAATTCCGCATGCTTGGCGGAAAACAGTCGTGAGGACACGGGAGCGCAGAATGTGGGTCCTTCGAACAGCTCCGCCAGTCGATAGGCAGCGATTCGGTGAGCATCGCTCAATTCGTATGATTTCGATTTGCGCCGCCGTTCTTTCCCGTCTTCTGAACCTGTTGTTGTTATCGTATCGAGAGGGGACCAGCCATAAAAGGCTTCATTGAGTCCAATCGAGTTTGCTTCCGGCGCAGGCATGTGGGGCCCCGCTCCTCCGCCTCTTGTCCACAATCTGCCTCTGGAGAGCATTGAGATCGCGCGCAGAACTGTGATTGAGACAGTACTCCCCTGGGCGCCATATTCAGGAAGTCCGAAGTTGATAAAAACCTGTCCATTGGCCACAAAGAAGCGCTGGGAAGGATACCGATCCAGCTCGGACTCCGTGCTTTGTGGTACCGGCAGCGGTGTGGCGTGCTTGAGGACCGATCGTTCTACCAGACTAAAGTGGTTCTCTGACCAGGTTTGATCAATCGGTGCACCAGTGTCGAGCAACACTTCGAGCCTGTGGTCCATGCTCTGGTTTATCCAGCTCGTGTGGAAGAACACTATGGGAACGCCCCGTTTGAGCGTGATCTCTGTCACTAGCTCGTGCGTGATTAGCTGATCGCTACGCCGAAACACTTCTAGATCGTCGCAGTCTTCCATACCGGAAAGCGCCGAGCGATCGTCGGTTATCTCTGTGCATGAAGGCAACTCTATCTCGAAATGCAGCTTGATTGAGCCCACGATTGGTCCTGCAGCTCCTGTCTCGAGCCGGATGAAACGTGCCTGAATGCCGGAATCGCCAAAAACAGGATCGAAATTGTAGGAGTCTCCTCCATCGCCTAAGTCGCGGAAAGTGTGGCCCAAAGGGAAGGTCTTATCTGTGCCATCAGCAAGAGTTGCTTTAATCTCCACCAATCCGGTGGTACCAAATACGATGTCAAAAAAGCCGTTCGAGAGTTTCGAGTTGCCGCAGCTTACAGCTCGATCTTCTCTGGTTTCCGTTTTACCTGTGGTCGGGAGGTCAACTCGCTTGCTCGTTCCGCGTGCAGGTAAAGTATCAGTAGAGCGGGTACCGCTTGTCCCGACTGCTTGCAGGCTTGCTTTCGCTTCCTTCTTGTCCGCGTGCAGACAAAGCGGAATCAATGAAGAGCTGAAAGGGGCCAGTTCGGATGCATAAAGCCAGCCTTCTGCTATATCCACTTCCTTGTATTCGGGCACACCGCCCATGGCGCCGAATAAATCCATCTCCTTATAGGTTCTGGTCAATTGCACTCGATCTGGATCAAATTGGAGATCGTTGAGAACAGTCGTCGTGTTCCCTGTTTCGCTGCTGGCTACTTTGCGGCAAATCTTGAATTGAACCGGTGTGGAAATCGTTCGGGTGGTCAAATTGAGTACTGCTATGGCATCGACTGCCGCGTCCGGGTCGGCCAGGTCCATATTGTGACGGCCAATTCCCAGGTTTGTCGAGGTGATTCCGTATTTGGTGTTGCTCTCGGCTTCATCTTGTGATGGAGTGAAAATATGTTCTCGCACGGTCGCGTCTAATGCATCAAGGAGATGATTGGCGGCTTTCGTGCGTGTTTGCATCTCACGATGCACGTCGTCTACGCTGCATCCGCAGATACTGTCGTGTGGATGGTTTCTCAGTAGTAGTCGCCAGGCATGGGTTATCTCCGACGCCGGATAACTAACCAATCCCTTTCTTTGCAATAGCGTGTAGAGTGGCTCACAGAGCCGAGTAAGACGGTGCTCGAGAAAGCGGTTCTCCCGTTTCAAGTAGAGCCTGGTAGAGAGAACTCCCGGTAACATGTAAGCCCGGCAGTGGCGAGTTGCCGATCGATTGTCGCGCAGCTCGCCGTCGATGAGGTGTATCGGCGTGACAGGAGTTTTGGTCGATTCGCTGACGAAAGCCAGGAAGTCGGCAAGCATTGTCGGTTCCAGGTTGATACCGCCGTCGATACCAGCCACAGGGTTTTGTTTGAGCCGTCTACGTATTGCTTCTAATTGCGAATGGAGCTGTTTGGGCGGATAGATGTGGTCTCCGCCGATCGGCACCAGGCAGGCATTGGTGGTTTTCGAAAGCGTCGCCGGATCGGACTCAGGATCGCCTTCCCTGCCAGTTCTCCGGGCTTGCTTGAACCAGGGACCCAGAAAATCGACCAGCTTGGAGATCGACTGGTCATCATCGC
>CAYTDR010000411.1:0-266 GCA_964436185.1 uncultured Candidatus Obscuribacterales bacterium
ATCACACGACTTTGATAAAACCAATTTGGAATACCAGAGACAGACGATCAGAACGTTGTCATGCCTGCTTGTCAGCGAATTCCGCTCTCCTTGACCATCCGAGAAGTCAGGGCTGCCAATGACAATGTTATACATCGTTCAGTCGCCAGTTTGCCTTAAAAGTCGCCGCAGCTGACATCTGTGGACGGGATTGTTGGGGTATTTCCTGAACAATCCAAAAAGATATGAGTTACCAACTACGGATCGTCATTAAAGAAAATCACGAT
>CAYTDR010000411.1:276-1504 GCA_964436185.1 uncultured Candidatus Obscuribacterales bacterium
CGGCTGTCTAAATATCATTGGTCCGCTTTCTTCAGGCGAAGCTTTTCTTGGCGCACTGACCCGTAGAGCCGCCCCCGCAAATCCGCGTCGGCGAAAGGCGAGAACAACGGGGCATTTCATATGCAGGAAGCAAGATATTCGAAAGTGGAGGTTGAAGCAGTATTCGCAAAGGTGACCAGAATGGCACGTGAGTACCAACGCATTGCTGAGATAGAAGATACAGCCATCTCCGCACCATATTTGATGGCATAACCAGTATCGCTGTGGTGAGATTTTCAATTGAGGCAACGGTTGCGTAGAGTTTAATTTTTGAATGATTCAACATGATCCCGAGTGGAAGACTATCCTGAGCGCCACTCTAGAAATCTGGGGTCGGTCGGAGATTGTGAAAGAATCACTAGGCATGTCCAGTGTATCGCTTGCATTAAGCCCTTAGGCAGTATGCTGACATAGAAGGCACAACATCGAACAGTTCTTTATGGATGCTCGAACGATTGCCACAAACAGGCGTGGAGACCAGGATTTGATCTGCTGTCTCTGATACTTTCCACCTGGTTGAAAGAATTTTGCTCGGGGTACGAATTTGATGATCGGACTTTCCCCTCGATGTCCTTACTGTTGTCCTTTTCTGCAGGGAAATACAAGAATGAAGCGCCGCGAGTTTCAATTCGTAGAAGGTTCATCACGCAAATTCTGGATAATCGAGTCGGAGGCTAACTCACATTCTGTCAAATTCGGCAGGACTGGAACCAGTGGACAAACAAAAACCAAGGAGTTCTCCAGCAAGCAAGAGGGAAAAAGTCGAACGAGAAGCTGATTGCAGCTTGATGAAAGGTAGCGCGATTACTTTTACCAGTGATGCATTCTCGGCATTCTAGTAGGCTGGCACCCCGATCCTTATGCATCTTGTTGCACATGGCTTTTGATAGGTCTTCTTTCCGTTCGCTTTGAATGATCCAATAAGACAATGGCGTCGGATTGCGAGATAATATCCATGTTTGTTACTTGGATATTACCCTTGGAACCAGATGACAATAACGGCAAGTTGCCGCCAGATCAGCGACCTTTTCGTGTATTGGTGATAGCTGGATCAAATCGACGCCAATATAATTGCCCTGGGGTGGATTCGAAATCACGCGCCCTAATGTTGCGCATGGCAGAACGACTGCCGCAAGATTGGGAAATCGACTTGGAAGACCTTGGCAATGTATATGGTCGAGCGCTTATT
>CAYTDR010000411.1:1514-7098 GCA_964436185.1 uncultured Candidatus Obscuribacterales bacterium
ATGCTTGCGTTTCAACTTCGATGGCCTTATGTGTCTGGCCCTGCAACTGTTATCGACCGAATGACAACACTGAGCCCGACCTTATGTGGAATCTCGATTTGTACTCGCGTCTAGATCTGGCTGATGCGTGGGCATTTATCGGACCACTCAATTGGTACGGTCCTACGAGCAATCTCAAGTTGATGTTCGATCGACTGGTCTGTATGAATGGCGGCAATCCTCTTGAAGAAACGATTCAGCACAAGAACCCGGAGCTTGCAATGCAGTTGGAAAAATCGCCACAGTGGGAGGAGTTGTCGCAGAATCATCTCGAAGGGCGCACTGCAGCATTTCTTTGTTATGGCGACGCAGGTGGCAACGAGATGGGCCAAGACGGCAGACCGAGTTTGCTTCGTCACAAGGAGTACTTCACCCCCGAGGGAGAGCCGTTTGCAAATAATCGCGATGCGTATGCGCCTTTGGTGTGGCAATGCAGATTTAGCGGCATCGAAGTTCCGGATCATTTGTGGAAGTATTTGGAATTTGGTGCGGGGAAGCCTTACGCAGACAACCAGGCCGAGCACTTGATGAGTGAATCGGCAGTGTTGCGAGAGTTTGACGATTGGACAAGTCGATTTGCGAACTTTGTTGAGCAGAAGGGGAAAGTTCAGCCGGGCAAATACAGGTCATTCGGTGTGAAACGTGGGAGCCCGTTTTTGCAGGAGATTCCACTTGCCTGGCGCGAGATTAAGATGCGAATGGGATTCCCGGTGGAAGGTTCATCGCCGCACGCTCAGCAGGAGTTGAACATCAATCACGATGTGACTGTGTTTCCGAAACTTAGCGAGCGAGTTCGTTATTATCGACTTAAGAAGCTGAGGGAAAAGATTGATGGGTGAAACTGCTTTTCGTACGTTAGGGGGCATCAGTTTGTTGGTCGGAGCGACAATCGGCCTAGCTGTAAGTGTGGCTCTGTTGGTACCACCCGCGAGAAACAAAGTTTTCAGCACGAAACTGTGGCCATGGCGAACGCCGTTTGATACCACTGAAGCAGAGTTAACGCATCTAAAGAGTATCGCGCGTCCGGGCGACATCGTTGTCGAGTCCAACTTGCACGGCTGGCAATGGATGCTGCTTTCAAAATTCATCACCGGCACCAGTTGGGTGCACGCGGCACTGGTCGATGAGCATCTGGAACTGCTTACAGTACATCAGGTTGCTCGCAAAGCGGATTGGGATATTTATATGGAGTGGGGAAGCACGCGCATTGCTCTCTTGCGTCCTCCATATAGCGGCCAAGAGTGCCTCATGACGGCGATTGAATTCGCACGTAGCAAAATCGGCACGGTTTATGATCCGTCCTTTCGCGACCATGCAGGGAATTGCAATGGGCTGGTAGGAAGCGCACTCGCAGCCGGCGGGGTGGAGGTTGCAACTAGAGAATGTTTTCAACGCCCTCTTTATACACCGGATTGCTTCTTCTTCATACCAGAGGTCGAGGTTGTTTATTTTCGTGGATATGTGTTACCGGGATCACACATCCGAGCTCGCACTAAGTCTGAACCCTCCTGAAATTCTGCAACCCACTAGTGGGTATTAGGCGCAGAGAAAGACTCTAGTTGATGGACCAGGCTGGAATACAGCTAAAAATGGCAGCCTCAGAAGCTCTGAGGCTGCCGAGCCGAACAACTGTGCCAAGAGATTATCGGTTATTTCAACCGAATCTCTCGATGGCTATGTTACTTCAATCGGCTTTATAGCCGGCTCTAGATAAATAGACTGACGGAGGTTCCACCTTGTCCGGAAAAGGCGTGGAGATACCGGAGTTAAGGTACGCATAGCTATAAGGGATGAACGAACCATGCCGTCGGGTTCGACGTGAGGTATGTCGATCAGCTTTTCAATCGCTTCAAACGGCTCCACGCTTAAGCGTAGTGTGTCAGATTCAGTCCTTTTTTCAGACCGAAAATTTTTCGACGTTTTCTTAAAGATTTGGTTGAGGTAATTGTCAATGCATAATCCAGTAATCTGCATTATTGGATAGTTCCAGCCAATAGAGCGGCTTTTCAGACTCGATAAACTGAAAATATGGCAAAACTTTGCTATTGAAAGGAGGCACCCATGAAAAAGCGTTGCTTGAACATTGCCTGTGACTGCCAATGCAAGGACAACTTTTGTTCGCCGGACTGCGAGCTGGAATCGGCAGCTCAAGGCACTGACCTAACCGAGTGCAGCTGCGAACACCCCGAATGCGCACTCGATAAAGTGCCCATAACGATCGAAGATCCCGAGCTTTAGTCTATTTTTTGCGCCAGAATCAGCTAGCCAGGCGCTGTTTTCGCTTGTGCTCGTACTTGCGGCAGTCAGCTCGGTCGAGACGCTCGAGCAAATCGTCGCCTTCAGGGTCTAGTTCGGCGGTGCCGAAGCTGACTGAGAGCTAATAAGGGGAGGGTTGTTTTCGTTAAACGAGTCAATGTTCGCTTTCAGACGGGCAACTACCCCCTTTGACCTCATCTCCTTTAGCGACACAACAAACTCATTGAAACTTTCCATTAAATGCCGCGACAGAACAAAAAATATCCCAATGCTGCCCGGTGTTTCAGTCCCGGGCCGCCGCTTTAGCGCTAGTTGATTATCGGGAGGTTCATGATAAGATGATATACGAACTTACGCAATTGCGTAATTGCTCCAATTGAGATATTTTATTCCGCAGCTTCTCGTCTGTCGCGGGCTGTACTGCGCGACGCCGGATTACTTGATTTAGCTCCTACTCCCGAATCACCTGAAAGCGAGGCACCTCCCCTCGCTTTTGGGGCAAGTTTCGGTGGATAAGTATCTAGAAACGTGATGAAAACGCAAACATCGCTTCATGGTCCCAGTACATTACTTCTTTAGCTCGCCAAGACATGAAGCGCGCACCACCATCTTGCGAGATGACAATCGCCAGGATGTCTCTCAAATCGTGGCACAATGCGTACGCCGACCGGTGACGAATGCCAACTCTTTTGATGGATTCCGTTTTTGCACGTTTGCCTTCCAAATCCAGAGCTCTTGAGACATGTGTGACGTTCATCAGGTCTGAATGAATCGCTGCCGCAAATCCGAGCAATTCAAATCGTTTTGTCATCACGACAGCACCATCTACAGTCGATAGAGCCGCGACGAGGTGCGACATTTCAAAAATCGATTCATCCAGCTGCGCAATCGACGGATCGGTGCTGTCCGCGTAGTCTCTCCAACCAAGAACTTTGTCCTTTCCCAACTCGGCTCCGCTTTGTGCAAGTACGTTCATCATCGAGACAATCAGCGTTCGAAACCTGGCGCGCGCCTCACCCTCGGTAAACTTATACTTCAACGAAAGAAAAGGATTCTTCTCACATAACTGATCGGCACGTTCCGGAGGAACGATAATCAAGGTTCCACCGTGGCGAAACGCCCGGATAGCTGCAATCATCCGTTTCAACATATTCTGATCGATGATTCTCGTAAGGTCCGGATCCAATCTAGCCCATCCTGAAACCGCTTGTTGACGGGCTTCTGTATGCAATGCCAATCTCTCTGCTCGAATAGGGGCGAAGCAATCCTGAAGCCACTTAGACTCGAACACGTTCATTACAGAACCGATTACCTTGCCTTCGCTTAGCTGGCCGACTGGAACAAGGCCCTTACATACTTCCAACTGGCCAGGACCGGTCACGTTGATCACCAAGGACTGCGGTAGGGGTGGCACAAAACCGCGCCCACCATGCAAGGAATGCAGCCATCGCGGACCGGAATGCACAATCCCCCATATCAGAGGACCTTGCTCCATATCGAGCTGCACTCCGATAAGCGATCTATTCAAACTTGCTGCTGGCGACAATCTTCTTAAATCGTGAGCAGTTAGCGGGCTGGCTTCAGAAAAGACAAGCGTGTGCAATCCACCTGGCGGTCCCTGCTCGCTCGAAAACAATTGTGGTTGTCGGAGGATTATTCTAAAAGTGACAGTCCGTTCTTCTTCCCGCAAGAGACTAGCTTGATAGCAGGTAGAAAGCAATGATTCAAGCACAGGCAAACATGGCAACTCATCAGAATCGCACACGGAATATTCATTGCCTTCGTCTACCTCTGGGCATTCAATCGAATCCCACATCTCGCAAACATGAGCCGCAAGTTGCTGTGGATAAGCGTGGTTCATAAGTCAGGCGTCTCCGCCAAGAAAGATCCTTTACTAAAAAGCACAGCAGTACACTGGAGTTCCACATGCACCGCACTGTATGAGCGGTAAATGCGCTATCGAAGTTTTCTCGCCGCTCTTTGCGTTCGCTGTGAATCCCCCCGCCCGTCCAAGAACGTCACCATCCGTGTTAAGCGTTCGTTGATCTCGAACTGAAGCTCCTTATCGCGCATACACCGGTCTAACTCATCACTGGTAAAGAGTTTGATTGCGCGCCTATCTCGAGAACCAACTACTACCAATTGATATGTAGTGGTATTTCCTTTGGTGCCATCAACTTCCCAGTGCCAGCCCGCAATTTGCTTACCAAGACAACTCGCTATTTTCTCAACGAGATTGCCAATCCAATTCATTGCAGTCTCTCTCGGACTTTCATTAGTTGTTTTTTCTCCGGTTAGCTTCTGCACAGCAAATACCCTCAATCGAGTCCTACAACGAGCGTCAACCGCATGCAGTTTGCGCGGATGCAATCCCGCGCGGTGCTGCTACTAGTTTGTGCTCGACATCCAAAATCAGGCTAAACGCGGACGGACACTGTCCCTGCTTTTCCTCAGTGGCAGATTGTGACTCCCTTTTGAGCATCTTTAAGAGCCTCTGCTTCTGCAAACTACAACTTAGCCTGTTACGCCGATAGACGAGGCCCATCGTCTCTAGCTGTTTCAGTCCGCACAGATGCTCTGATTGGATATCCATGGCATTAATGGGCTGCGCCTCATTCAGCCAATTCAAGGTAGGCGCTAGCTTCAAGAGTACGTCCAGAATGCGATGGTCTCGGGTCACGATTTAATCCTCAAAAAGAAGCGAAACAACACAACGCCCCAATGCCACAGCTCTCTCATTTACCCAACAGACTTCCGCAAATGCAGAATTACGTAAGTCTGTATATGATATTGTACTGTATGTAGGCAAAGCGCTGCAATCCTTCCCTGCCTTTGCTTTGCCTTTCGTGCTTGACTTATCACTATGCTGCCACTGACAATTAAGAATGTACGCAATTTCGTACTTGCAGAAAGTCTTGACATGACCAACCAAACAGAACAAATCGTAAAGTTTAAGGCTGAGTTCTTCAAAGCGCTCGCCAGCCCTGTTCGTATCCGAATTCTGGATGAGCTTCGGGATGGTGAATTGACAGTTACCGAACTGAGGATAAGGTTAAGCGTTGAACCAACGAATCTCTCCCAACAACTGGCTATCCTTCGATCAAACAACCTTGTAGTAGGAAGGAAAGTAGGGAGCAATATTTACTATTCGTGTCGCGACCCGGCTATTTTCAACTTATTGGACGCCGCCAAGGAAATTTTCAACAACCACCTCGTCGATATCAAGGACATGCTGGAAGCGCTCTAAAGCCTGCTGAAGTCCTAAAAAACACGTAGCCACAGCGAAGTA
>CAYTDR010000412.1:0-7079 GCA_964436185.1 uncultured Candidatus Obscuribacterales bacterium
CCACACCCCCGCCATAAATTGAGGAATCATGAACCACTGAACGGTCAATTTCTGTCCGTTGGGTGCAATCGCTTCTCGATTCGCGGCTACGTGCGCGACGCCGAACTCCGGCAAATACTTTTGTGGTGACAAAGCAGTCTTTTGCATTTCTGCGACTTCCTGCGCAAAGGTTGGCGGCGGCGCTGCGGCCGCTTGAGAATAGAGTGTTTTTGCCGGTGGCGGTGGCGGCGGTTGAGTGACAGGCTGACTCACTGATTGGCTGATCGCCGCTGTAAGAGGATGGCTCTTCGCGGTCGTGGCGACGACTTCCTTCGGTTTCGCCAATTCGACATTCTTTACCGCCGGTGGCTTCTGCGGTGGCGCAATAGTTATCCGCTTACGCACTTCATTCACATGGTCCATGCTGTCGGTGTGTGTGACGCCTGCATATAGCATCTCTGCGAACGCCGGAGCACCCGGGTGGAAGATCATCATGGCGAGGACTAAAGTAGCAATTGCGCGGATCATAGTGTTGGCAGTCACATCAAAGACTGGAAGGGCGAGTTGTTCTGCAAGAGAATGTAGGTTGCCTCAAAGGAACGACTTGGGAGTAAGCTTTCTTAATCGCACTACACTTGCGATATGGTGGAATCTCGCCGGTATAGCCTCTCAGGCACGCCGTATATTACCAGATCTCAATCCATGAAGACTATTGGCAGAGTTTGCAGTCTTCACGTAACTTTTTCCTCTAAACCAACGACGCCATGAGTCGCCCATTACGATGTTTTACTATGCCTGATTGCTGCTGGGAGCAGGTTTTGACGTTACGGCCTACCGGTTTTTTTGCGATTTCTCAGGTTGGTTGCGTCGAAGTTTTAGCTCGTCGACACTCTCAGCGGTGGCGCTATACCAGCCTACCGGCGATACCAACCATTGCTCCGCACTCGACGCTTGGAGTGAGAGTGTCCTGATCGGCGATCCATAGAGTGGTACTAAAAATAGTGGCAAATCGTAACTCTGTTTGTTTCCAAAGAACTTGAGATTATCGTGTTGCGATTATGTGCACGCCCGGCCTCGATGTCGCGTTAATGTAGACGTTCGCTTCATTTGTTAGGATTCTGCGCACATCGAATTTCGATTTCGAGCAAAAAGTGACACTCAGCAGCTTGTCAATGGAGCGTGTGAGCACTGCTTTCATCGATTCTAGCCGGCGTGAAGAGCTGAAGTTGGTTCGATTGCCAAGATATGTCATTCGGCTTCGAGTCTGATGAAACTCGATGCCTGAAGATGACATTCGGTCAGGCATTTATGGTCTTGACCGGACAAACAGGAAATTCGGGTCGCCAAATAGAGGAAGCCAAAATGACTAATACGACAAAAGAAACCGAGTGTCCGATCAACAGTTGCAGTGCTGATCATGACCGAAACGCTCCTGATATAGATCTTCTCAGCCCGCTGACTATCCGCGGAGTCACGATGCGAAATAGAATTGCGGTTTCGCCTATGTGCCAGTATTGTGCGGAAGATGGTTTCGCGGATGAGTGGCATTTGGTCCATCTAGGTTCGCGCGCCGTCGGTGGTGCAGGTCTTGTATTCACTGAGGCAACGGCGGTCGCGGCAGAAGGACGAATTAGTCCTGGAGATCTGGGACTTTGGAAAGATGAGCACATCGAGCCGCTAGCTCGCATCGCGCAGTTTGTTCAACGGATGGATAGCGTGCCAGGAATACAATTGGCACACTCGGGGCGCAAGGGCAGTTGTATGTCGCCATGGCTCGATAATGGAAGGTTGCTTCGACCGGAGGAAGGCGGCTGGGGTGTTGTGGCTCCAAGTCCTATTCCTTTTCATGCCAATGATCCAGCTCCGCATGAACTGGATCAAGCCGGTATCGAGAAGCTGATGTCCGACTTCATCGTCGCCACGAAACGCGCTATCAAAGCCGGGTTCAAGATAGTCGAAATTCACTCAGCGCATGGCTATTTGTTGCATTCATTTCTATCTCCGATTAGCAACCATCGAACCGATCAATACGGTGGATCTCTGGAGAACCGCATGCGGTTATGCGTAGATTTGGCGACAGCAGTGCGAAAAGTTATTCCTGATGAGATGCCTTTATTTGTGCGCATCTCGGCGACCGACTGGGTGGATGGTGGTTGGGATATAGATCAATCCGTTGCGCTTTCGCATGTGCTGAAGAAGGTCGGTGTGGATTTGATTGATACCTCCACTGGTGGTTCCGTGCCGAAGGCAAGCATTCCAGTCGGACCAGGCTACCAGGTTCCATTTGCGGCCCGAATTCGCAAAGACTGCTCGATTATGACAGGTGCTGTTGGTCTTATCACAGAGCCGAGCCAGGCTAATGATGTGGTTATTTCTGGTTCTGCAGATTTGGTTCTGGTTGCTAGACAGATGTTGCGTGATCCCTACTTTGCGCTGCATGCAGAACGGGAGCTCAATCAAGAGCCGAGCTGGCCGCTGCAATATGGTTACGCAGTTCGCAGGCGGAGTCGTTAAGATAAAGTTCGCGAGTTGGAGCCTAGTGGGTGTAGTTGCGCACTTGCATTTGGGGGACTCGAACGGATTGATACTGTTGGTGAGGTTGGGGTCTGGCCATGCCGCCGGGCGCTCCGCCTGGTTCTCCTCCTGGCGGTTGGTGCGGATCGGTGACTGGGGTTGCGGACTGCCAGGAGATGTTTGACTCGTGTCCCAGGCGAATATGCTCTCGGTGATCCAAGATCTGCGGATTGTGGCGGTCGATCGTGATCTTCATTGCGGCTTGCAGTTGCGCGGCTGTGGCGTTCGGACCGAGCTGTGCGACTACAGAGCCGCTTGTTCCGAACAGATTCGGTGAAACAAATACATAGCCTCTGGAGAGTCGCACACCTTGGATGCTTCTGAGTTCTGATAGCGAACCAGCAGTATAGGTCAATTTGCCAATGTAGTTATTGCTCCAAGCAAGTGGTGCCATAGCGGCCTCCATCTGCCTTCTCTCTTGCACATGGTCGCTCAACACGATCGCGAGCGGCAGTTTGTCGCAGGCAGCAACGTTCATCCCAAGACGAACTGTTGACACCACCGGCAAATTCGAATGGGCTGCCGATGATTGATAGCGATTGGCTAGATATGTCAAAGACGTAGCCATATCCGACTCATTGCGAAAGAGCCAGTCCGGGCTGCGAGAGCCTCTAGTGAGTGGATGTCCTTGCGGATCAAGTATTGCAAATACTGTGTTTTCGAGCGGCGCACCTGGTCTCCAGAGGGATTGCAAAACCTCTACTTCACCGGCGTCCTCGTATGTCATCAATCGCACGCAAACAAACTTTCTTGATGCGGCGATTACTTCTGTCCTGGACAGGAAACTCCTGTCGGCCTGTTGCTTAGCTGGTCACCAGACACCAGGTACGCCGCCGCAAGCAGGCATTCCAGCCATAAGCAAGATCGGTTTGTTACTTTTCCTGGCTTCGACTAATCCCTGTCTCCAATTCGCAATCCATCCAATTCCCTCCGCTGCCGCAAACGCCTTCGACGCAAGAGTACACACCAGGAACAGCATCAATAATCCCGCTACTCTCATGTCAGGTTCTCCTTAAAGGGCTTCCAATACCACTATATAGATAAAGTTTGGAGAAATTATGGAGACGGTGAACATAATTGCGTTGAACGCTCGAGTGGTCACAGTCGCTGATCCTCGCTCGAATGATCCGTGCAAACTTCTTCCTATTTAATAGACGGACGAGAGCATCTTGATATTCGATTGATACCGTTAGTTTTTTCGCCTGGCAATGCTTGTCAAAATTTGGAGCACCTCGGCGAAAGGCAAATTGACGGTATCTTGCGCATGAATGAGGAATGTGTCTTGCAACATCTCAGGCACCGTCAGCGATACCTTCGCTGCTTCAGACGTTCCAACGTTCCTTCGGGTAACCGAACGGTTCCCATCATTGATTCGTGCTCACCAAACGGTCCGTGACAATCGGATCCGCCAGTGGCAAGCAAGTCATGCGTTCGTGCCAACTCCGTTAAATGCAGAACTGCTTCCGCTGAGTGCGAAGGATGAAAAACCTCCAGTCCGTCTAATCCTTCAGCCTTCAATTGGTCAAGCATCTCTAACATGTCGTCCTGGCGGATAGGGCTGTATGCCGGATGAGCAAAGGATGCAATTCCTCCGACTAATTTGATAATCCGGACAGCATCTGCCGGTGACATACTCTTACGTTCCAAGAATGGGAACGTTCGATTTGATTCTTCATGCCGGATGAAGAATTTGTTGTATGCCTCGGTGACGGATTCTGCACCACCAGCAGTGACAATAGCTTGGGTCAGGTGTATCTTACCGATTGGGCTGTTCTTGGCATGTTGCTGCACCAGCTCCATCGTAATCTCAATTCCTTGCTCGTTGAATTGCTTGACCAGGGCAAGGGCATGCTCTTCTCTGGCTGATCTTTGTTTTGCCAGAACCGAGTTTAGTTCTAAATTATGGGGGTCAATAAAGTACCCAAGCACGTGTAAATCATGCACTCTGCCGTCTTTTGCACGCCAGATACAATTCAGTTCGGTTCCCGGAATAATTTCAAGAGAATCTCCGGCGGCGATGATTGCATCCTTGATACCAGAAACGGTGTCATGATCTGTAAGTGCGATTGCCGTCATGCCAATCTTCATAGCGTGCTCGACCAGGTCTTTGGGAGACCATGAGCCATCCGAGTGATTCGAGTGCAGATGCAAATCTACTAAGCTGGCTGGCATCGGTTACTTAACAGTTTTAGGTTAGTTCGAGAAGACATTCCGAGCTCGGAGATGGTAATCGGACACCGGGCGCTTCCGGTTTGACCTGGACCATGATACCTTGAAAGTATTGCATGCGGTCGGAGGTCAGCCCGAATGTTAAAACCTGCACCATCTCCGCCGACAGGAGTCATGCTTCTGATTGTGGCTTGCGTAGTCGGCGTAGTTTTGCCGATATCGCTATGCTCCTACGAATTTTCGTCATCGAGGATTTCGCCCTGGTTGCATGCGTGGGGGAAATTTGATGAAGTCACCCAGCCGATCTGGGCAAAATGGTTCAGGTATAGCAAAGAAGCGGCGCAAATCAAGTCTATGCGGCGCCGTGCAAAGGGTTACGAGAAGGAAGGTAAGCTGGACCTCGCTGAAGAAGGCTACCTCAAATCCGCAATGTTATTCAGGAACACGTTCGGAGCCGATAAACCGGAATTATGCTACTACCTTCGTCCGCTGGCGAGACTTTATATAAAACAGAATCGTCCTGACCAAGCCATACGCGTACTTCAGAAGATGGTGTCGATAAAGCAAAACTGGATTAAGACGCATCGAACAAATGTTCGTTTCTTGAACGATTTGCTGATGCTGGATATGGCAGATTTGGCTGAGGCAAATCTTCTCAAGGGTTCAACGAAGCTGGCTGACGCTCAGTACAAGCAGGCGTTCGAATACTTTGCTCGTGGAAATACGACTTGCCACGGTGGAATGGGTTTCGCCGCGAAGAGGCGGAGACCGCTATTCGAGTTTTTTCATAGCTATTATGCGCATTTATCTAGCGCAGGTCGAACCGTTGAAGGTAATGAGGTCGACCAGGTATGCATGAAAATGTTCGACAAGCATGCGTGGTCAGATCCCCATTCGCCTACGCGTTCTAGCCAGTTTCTCATGTTTCAGTAGACGTGACGTTCAGGTGGTTGAAATCAGGGTTAACTCATAGGCGGTGGCAAACTCGCCAGAAAGAGACGAAAAGAGTGTCTCTGCCACTCTTCGTGCGCAATCTGACGTCACCAATGTCTTTCCGAACGATAGAGCATGCTTGCGTGATGCTATATTCGGTGCGCAGAACAAAGTTAACGTGAGTGATCCGGGTCACTCTCTGACGAAGATTCGCGAAATTTGAACTGCCTTTCCTGACTCTCGATCGATCTCGATTCTCACTCCGTTTATCATCGCTGGACCGCTGGCAACTTCCAGGCGGCTAGGCAATTGCTGAACGAGACGTCTCAACGCACCTTTCAATTCCATTCCAATAACGCCGTCTGCTGGTCCACAACACCCCAGATCAGTGATATATGCGGTTCCACCAGGCAAGATACGCTCATCAGCCGTCTGGACGTGTGTATGAGTGCCTACAACGGCCGCCACTCGACCGTTCAAATACCAGCCCATCGCCACCTTCTCTGCGGTTGCTTCCGCATGAAAGTCCACGATGATGGCGTCCGCTTGCTCGCTCAAGGCAGGCAGCAGCTCATCAGCTATCGCGAATGGAGATTGTAGGGGCTCCATGAACACACGACCCATTATGTTGAGAAAGCCGATTTTGAAACCATCAACTTCGACGACGCAGGTGCCCTTGCCGGGCGTGCCGGCGGGATAGTTGGCCGGTCTGAGCAAAGTTGGATACTTATCTATAAAATCAAAGATATCTTTCTTATCGAAAGTATGATTCCCTCCGGAAAAGACCGTCACCCCGAAGGATTCAATCTCTTTCAGGACAGCCTCGCTGACACCGTACCCATGAGCAGCATTTTCCACATTGGCAACCACCAAATCGGGCTTCTCAGGGGAGGCGAGCTCCTTGGCAAGATAGTCGCGCAGCAATACCCGACCGGGCTTGCCCACGACATCTCCTAACAGAAGTACGCTAATCTTAGTCTCAGAGTTCATCTGTTAGAGAATACATCAGTTACCGTCACGAGCCAAAAAATGTTTGCAGACAAAACGGATTTCTACAAAAAGCGATTATTGATGTGCCAGCTCGTGGGCTCGCTCTCCTTAACTCTTTTATGTTCAAGTCCGCTTGCTGCCGGAGCGAAGGGTTCTACAGTTTCGGATGGCGGTAAAGAAGTTAATGTCAAGGGTGCGGCTGCGAAAGATTTGAAAGTAAAGCCATTGTCAAAGCCGGTGGTAAAGGCCAAGGTGGCTGTTACTCAAGCATCACAACAAGGCGGCTCGCGCGCGCCCGTCGTCCCGACGGATGCGAATTCCGCGGTTGGGAAGGGGAGCAGAGCGTCAGGCGTGGCGGCTTCGAAACAAAAGGCGACAATACCGAAGTCTGTCGAGCAGGTAAATTCCAGGGTAGGCACTAGTTCTCAAGCCAG
>CAYTDR010000413.1:0-7074 GCA_964436185.1 uncultured Candidatus Obscuribacterales bacterium
TTTTCACCATAGAACCCATAAACCGGTCCAGCGATCTTTTTCAGATCGAGATCAGGATTCGCCTTTCCGTAGAACGTTAGACCGAGTCTTAAATGAGGATTTGTGCTCATTGCCAGCCATGTTTGCGTTCCACCCCAGCAAAAACCTGTGACCGCCATTTTTCCATTTGCTGATGGAACATGAGAGACGTACTTCTCCACTTCTTTCAGATCGAGTTCTATTTGATCGGCGGGCAGCGATGATACCGCTTTTCGTACATCATCGACACTTTTGTATGATGTCGTATCCTCGCCTTCTTTGCCGGACAGAAGATCAGGTGCAATAGCAATGTATCCATTGGCTGCCAGCTCATCGCAAACTTCGCGCACCCAGTCACTCAATCCGAATATCTCATGGACGACCAGAACGGCAGTCGTCTTCGTTTTCGACTCAGGATAGGCAATAAAGCACTTTAGATTGCGCTCTCCTCGTTTTACGTTTACCCACTCCAGATGCCGTGGTGATTTTTCCAGTTTGGCCTTTGCCCAGTCTTGAGCCTGTGCGGCAGGTGCGAGCAAGGACACTGCGATAGATAAAATCAGAGGCGCGGTTAACTTCAGTTTCATGGGTGTCGAGAACTCAATAATGATGCCGGATATACAAATCCGAGAATGACTACTGTACCATTGAATTTTTCGGACAGTTTTCCTTGACAAGGGAAGAGGCGCGTATTGCGTAGTTATATGAGTCAATGTTCCAGAGCTGAGCAACGGCGAGCTGCCACTGTTTTAGCGTTGTTCGTTTCGCTCTTTCTCTGGCTGGTGCCGGGTAATGAGCTTGCTTTTGCTGGTGAGCCTTCTGCGAGCAATCAGACTATTCAGTCATTGCTCGACCAGGCAGAACCAATCTATCTAGCGGAACGATATAAAGAAGTCGTCCGACTCTATGAACAAGCTGTGCAGCAAGTGGATAATGCGGCTTCTCAAGCCTCGCTTGCAGATCGAATAAAATGCCTGAGATATCTGGCTGACTGCTATTGCCGGCTCAATCAGCCCGACAAGGCGCTGGAGGTATACCATAAACTCAGCACGATCATACCTCAGGATGACGTGTAAAGCCGGGTCCTCAATCTCACCCATGAAGCGGTGTTTTCTGGCTTTAAAGATTAATTCACAAACGGGGAGTCAATCCTTCGCGCTGCCGAGAAGCTGTGTGCGGGTGACGATAAACGACTGTATCAGCTTGCTCGCACTCAAACCCATTTGGCCTATTTCGAATATATGCGAGAGCGATATGAATCGGCTATTGCAGGTTTTGCTCTTGCTGACCAGACCATGGAAAATTGCGATCGGACCGATTTGTACTCCCAGATTTTCAGGCAGAAGTTGGTATTCGCTCAGGCGGGCAGCTACTATCATCTTCGCCGGTTCGATGGTGCATATACGCATTTTAAGCGGCTTTACGACTGGTCGGTAAAACTCTTCGGAAAGTCGGACTTACAAACGGGTTGGGCCATGTTGGCACTGTCGGACGTACTGGAGAAGCTTGACAAGCCGAAAGAATCTCAGGAGTGGTATCGAAGAGCAATCTACGTTTTTCGCAAATACAACCGAGATCGTCTGTGCAAAGAGTACGCTTCACTAGCAACTCCTGAATTCAATGTCGAGCAACGAATTACCGATATTACCCTGGGTAGCACGAAGGAATCTGATTTTTTCCGTAACGATCAGGAGCCTCTCTGCAAGGACAGCTCGTTTGTACTGAGTACGCATGATCCGCTGAGCCTCTATGCTCGTCCGTTCCATGATGCACCGGGTCGCGTTTGGTTGAATCCGAAAGTTGACGTGCAGGGTATCGTGGTGGCAATTCATGGTTTGAGCCTCGAGCACTCCAGCTACGATGCCTTTGCCAGAGCTCTGGCAAACTATGGCTTTGTGATGGTGGCATTTGATGTCCGTGGATTCGGCACCTATCGACAAGCTCTTGGAGCAGAGCAAATAGACTTCGATGGCTGCATGCGCGATCTGCAATTGGTTGTCGGTGCGCTTCGCGCTGGCAATCCTGGAAAACCGACGTTCATACTCGGAGAATCCATGGGCGGTGCGATCGCATTGCAATTTGCTGCCCAGAATCCGAAACTCGTGGACGGGCTGATCGCGTCCGTGCCAGCCGGAAAGCGATTCAACGAGAAGCACAGAGCGTTCAAAGTGGCGGTTCAATTCTTGAAAAACAAGCATAGACCGCTCGACATTGGCACTGATGTGATCAATCAAGCCACTCACAATCCCAGGGTGAAAGATGCGTGGGCTGGGGATTCGAAGACACGCAGCATGCTATCACCGCGTGAGCTGATCGAGTTTCAGGGTATGCTCAATCGAAACATTCAATTCGCAAAACAGATCGATTCGATGCCGGTAGTCATTTTTCAAGGTGTTGCCGATACCCTCGTCAAGCCCGAAGCGACATATGACTTATTTCGTGCCATCGCCACTAAAGACAAGAGTTTTATTATGGTGGGAAATGCGGAGCACCTGATTTTCGAAGAGGGATGCTTCACGCAGTCAGTGTTAAAGGGACTCGTCGCATGGATGGAGTCGTACTCAGCCGAAGAAAGCAAGAAGTAAACGATGTCCATTCGAAGATTGAGAGAGCATCGTATTCGCTCAGCCTCGTGTGTTTAATATCGGCGCGTGTCCCAGCGGTCTTCCAGTTCAAGCAATCGATCTCTCGTGGTGCTTAACGGCACTCCAAAGGTTTCGCAGCGGATTTCGTGAAGGTCTGTCGGAGTGGCGGCGCGGGAGTCGAGCTGGTATCGTCGACAAAGGCGCTGATGGGTTTCTAGATCTCTGGCACGTTCAACGTCATTAGCTGTGGCCGTTCGCGGGTTGAGTCCGTATGATCGGCAATCAGTCTCGTGTCTTCGCGTTGCCAGCTGCTCGCGAGTCGCTGTCCGCGCATCCAGGTTATAGAGGTGGCAGTCGACGTTGAAGTTGTGCACTTCGTCCAACTGTGCTCTTGTAGTGTTAGCCGGATTGAGGTTATAGGTTCTGCACCAACTTGTATGACTCTCTCGTTGTCTTTGCTCATGAAGTTCAGCCAATCTCGCGGGTGTTGTGGAGCGAGGGTCGAGGCGTTCGTGAAGACAATCCATTTGAAAAATGTGTCGCTCGCGCGCCCTATCTACATCGGCTTGAGTAGCGGTTGCTGGATTCAAACCGAACTCTCCTGCCCAATAGCGGCGATTATCGGCTTCCCTGACCGCTCTAGCAGCCTCTCTCGTAGTGGTTGCCGGATTGAGTCTATGTTGTTCACAGGCCAAGCGAAACCGCAGATCACCATAGTTTGATCTCGCCGGATCCAGACTGAACCTCTGGCAGTCACGGGCGAACTGATCTCTCAAGGCTCGAACCTCCCGCTCCTGTCCGACTCTGATATAGATCTGTCCGATGGGAATGTCTGTCGGAACCCCAAGTCGAGCCGCTTCTCGTCTTACCTGCGCGTCTTGCACTCTGCGGATGTCGGCATTGGTGGCGTTGTCCGGAAGATTGAGTTGCAAGATTTCGAGCCTTCTCATAATTCCTTGCAGTTCCTGGACGATTGCGTCACGCCTTTCGGGATCAAATCGGTCCCGTACTAATTGTTGTTCCAGCTCGCCGACGCGTAGATTGATGCGTCTGTTCTCATCTCTGATCTGTGCACCGGTTCTAAGAGGTGTTTCAGATAGGGGCGGCGTTTCAACCTGCACAGGAGGGCGAGCCGTCTCTGGTGGTGTGGTAGCGCCTCCTCCAAGTTGTCTTCTCAGCGCCTCCAAACGCTCACGAAGCTGTTGATCGCCCGTTTCTGGCGGTGTCTCACCGCCAGTAGTTCCAGTGCCACCGGAAGTTCCCTGCCGCTCCTGCGCAACAGGCTGATTGTCGCCTGGTGCACTTGTCCGAGTTGGCGGATCGCCACCCTGCGCGGAGACTGGCTCCTCAGCCGGCAATGTAGAACTGCTGCAAAGAATATCCGTGCTGGAGGCACTACATGTGGTTCCCCACTCGAAGGCTTCATCTTGAAGCGCGGCTAATGCACCTTGAGTAATCTTGTCTGCAGTCTCCGTGTTTTCCGTTTGATTAAGACTTTGCGCCCATGTCCTGTAATCCCCGCCGCCATCCGTTGTTGCGTCTATCAAACCCATTAGACCGTCCTGTTGTATGCAATATCTTTTCGCCGTGCACTGATATCTATCCATCAAGTGACGGGTTTGGACAGATATGCACAATATCAAAAAGTATTTTTTCGGTAGCAGGAAGACATGATCAGTTGGGCGCAGAGTCCGCTAGATCACAGCTCCCGGCGGAGCAATACCTTGATCCACAGTCGAGAGACGAAGATCAAAGATGCAATTAAAAGAAATGGGCTCTTTATCTCTAGCAGCAGCGGTTTATTGCGTTCAAAGACTGAGTGACCGATGAACTGAAGAATCCAGCCCGCGATCATTAGTTGGGCGGACCTCATCTTATTGAATGGAAATATGATGGTGGAAGCAAAGATCATCGGAACACCGATCATGTGGGAAATTTTGCAACCATCAGTCCGATGCGCGGAGCTGTAGTAAGGAAGACACGCTTTTACTGCCTTGACTGGATGCGAATAATCAAAGCACTCTTCTTTGTCCTGTTCCGTCATTGTCATTTTCTGTTACCAAGCTGATTCCGACACACGACTATCTAGCATGACATTCTACAAGAGGTGAATGTAAAGCATCTCAATGACAACTCGATTTCGCTCTAATCCCGCTGGGTTGGTCGGTTGCTGACTTCGGCGTTGTCATCGAAGTGAGATCATTCGAAACAATCGGTGAGGTCGAGTAACATTCGATTTCAATGTTTCCTTGTTGCCTGCTGTGTGTGGCGCCGTTCTCCGTACTTGGCTCTCACAGCGTAATGGAACTATTACACTTCTAAACTTATAATGGAACGGGAGCGAAACCTCGAAATGCTGTTCCTGACTTGCTTCCAGACGGTCAAGAAAGTTTGCGACGGTCCGAATTCTTCATCGAAGCGCTATGTTTGTTTAAGTTATAAGCTTGACATGCTCGACCGGAGCCGGGTCTAGCCTTATAATCTCAACCTGATATGAGTAAATGATTTTTCGAGGAACCCCACCATTTTTACTGTCAACGAAGTCACCAAGGCATTCGGCGCTCGAACACTGTTTGATAACGTGTCCGTTAAGTTCACATCCGGTAACAGATATGGTCTGACCGGACCGAACGGAGCCGGCAAGTCGACGTTTATGAAAATTTTGACCGGCGAAATCGAACCGTCGAATCGTGGAAAGGTTAATCGCCCAAAACAGGTCGGGGTCTTAAAACAGGACCAGTTCGCCTACGACAAAGAGCGAATCATCGACACCGTGGTTATGGGCAATGAGACTCTCTGGAATGCCTTCAAGGAACGGGATGAGTTGTGCGAAGTTCCCGATCTGACGATGGAACAGATGACACGGTTGGGTGATCTGGAATCAATCATTGCAGACGAGAATGGCTATACAGCAGAGTTTGAGGCTGCAGAAATCTTGCGTGGAATCGGTATCCCCGATGAGCAGCATGAAAGCTTGATGAGCACTCTCGCGACTGATTACAAGTTTAGAGTCTTGCTGGCGCAAGCACTCTTCGCCGGGCCTCAGGGACTCCTCCTCGACGAACCTACGAACCACCTCGATCTCGAGTCGATTCACTGGCTGGAGGAATTCCTTCAGCGCTATGAAGGTACACTCGTGGTGATCTCGCACGACCGACACTTTCTTAACGCCATATGCACGCACATCGCTGATATAGATTATGACACCATAATCATTTATCCCGGCAACTACGATGACATGGTTGAGCAGAAGATGCAGGCGCGCCAAACTATTGAAAACGAGAACCGCGACAAGGCCAAAAAGGTTGCTCAGTTGCAGGAGTTCGTTGCTCGATTTGCCGCCGGTCAGCGAAGCAGTCAGGTTCAATCAAGGAAGAAAGAGATCAATCGGCTGGCGCCGCAAGAGCTGAAGAGGTCGAATATTCAGAGACCTTTTATCAGGTTCGAGCAGCTCAGACCGATGGGACGACAGATCCTCGAGATCAGCGGACTGACCAAGGCATTCGGCGATAATGTTCTGTTTAAGAATTTCAGGTGTGATATCGAACGTGGTGACAGAGTCGCCATCATTGGTGCAAATGGAGTGGGCAAGACCACATTCATTCGCTGTTTGATTAACGAGATGCAGCCGGACAGCGGCACCATAAAGTGGGGTGACAATTTCTCCTGGAGCTATTTCCCTCAAGACTCCCACAGTCAAATTCAGCCGGGCAGCACCGCTCTCGATTGGTTAATGCAATTCCGCGGTGATGAGGAGGATTCGGTGATCAGGGGTCTCCTGGGCCGTATGCTTTTCTCGGGAGACGAGTGCATGAAAGCTACCGAAGCGTTATCCGGTGGCGAGGTCGCTCGGCTACTCATGGCCAGAATAATGATGCTGAAGAATCCGATTCTCATTCTGGATGAGCCGACTAACCATCTCGACCTGGAAGCAGTCTCGGCGCTCGGGCAGGGTTTATCCGTCTTCCCTGGAACGGTCTTCGTCGTTACACACGATCGCGACTTGATCTCTAACGTAGCCACGCGAATAATCTCGTTTACACCTGATGGTGTGGTTGACTTCCGTGGTACTTACGACGAGTATCTTCAGGGTCACAAGTTCAAAGAATATAGTGGCGCACGGAAGTAGAGACGGGATTGGCGATTTCGCCATCACAAGTGCAATAGCCTTAAATTCCGCTCTATGCGAGGCGGTCATGCCGATGTGTTAACGAAGCTGGAATTAATGCTTGCAAAGTAACCGAAAGGATGGCAATATCGTCCAAGAAGCGCGGACACGCGCTAATGCGAGCGTTCTTCAGAGGGTCAAAAAGATGGGAAATGCGCGTCGTTTCAAGAGAAAGAAGAACAAGGAACACATGCATGGCTGCGATTGTGGTGATGGACATGAACACTCGCATGCTGCTGAACCGAGTTTACTCGATCAGATAAGTCGGGCCGTAAAAAGGCATGTTGCTGCCGATGCACTTAA
>CAYTDR010000414.1:0-7066 GCA_964436185.1 uncultured Candidatus Obscuribacterales bacterium
GTCGCACCAAACCCGGCATTGACGAGAGTACCTCTCTTGCTCGTCGTCACTCCGCACATGGAGCGGGGAGATGAACTTGTTATTCGTCAGCTACGATGGTTCGACTTTGTTCTCTCATGTAGCATTGCATGGTGTACAGTCCGCCGATATTCTTGCCGGTGGAGCCGCTGCCCTTCCATCCGCCGAAGGGTTGGACACCTGGCCAGGCACCAGTGGTGGCACCAGCGGCGCGGTTGATATAGATGACACCGGCTTCTATCTGATTGAGGAATGCGTCGATCTCAGACTGCTCGCGACTGAAGAGTCCTGCCGTCAGACCGAATTCTGTATCGTTGGCTCGCTCGATTCCTTCTTCCAGGCTCTCGATTACCTGGGAGCATAGAATGGGGACGAAGAGCTCTTCGCGAAGCAGCCAGTGATCGGTCGGAAGGTCTGCAACCAATGTGGGGCGGACGAAATAACCTCTGGCTCTCGAGCCATCCGTAATCGTCTCGCCGCCGGCTAGAATCGTGCCTGACTCTTTTGCTGCCGCAACATAGTTTTTGTAATCATTGAAACCATTTTTGGTTCCCAGAGGCCCGAGGAAGGCCTTGTGCGAGAGCGGGTTGTCGATGGCAGTTTCCGCTGCCATGCGGGCCAGGCGCTCATGGAACTCATCTTTGATATCTTTGTGCAGGAAAACTCTCGAGCAAGCGGAGCATTTTTGTCCGCCCATTCCGAACGCCGATCGGTAGACTCCCTGCACTGCTTTGTCCAGGTCGGCGCTCGGCATGACGATCGCCGGATTCTTACCGCCCATCTCGACTATGCATGGTTTAGGATATTTTCTGCTGAAGCCACTGTAGATTGAAAATCCGATCTCGTACGATCCGGTGAAGGTCATGCCCGCTATGTCCGGGTTCTCTACCAGTAGATCGCTCAACTCTCTGCCGCTGCCAGGAATCATGCTCACTACCCCTGGTGGCATGCCCGCTTCGATAAAGATCTCGATCAGCTTGACTCCGGATAGCGGCATCTCCGATGAAGGCTTGGCTATGACAGTGTTTCCTGCCACCAATGCCGCTGCCATCGGAGCTCCGAGCAATGCATAAGGAAAGTTCCAGGGCGCGATTACTGCCCAAACGCCGTAGGGTCGCAAAACACTCTGGTTCGTATCGTTGGGAGAGAGGCTGCCCATCGTCTTTTCAAAGCCGTCGTTGGCCCGCATCTGTTCGACATAATAATCGTAGAGGTCTGCCGTCTCTTCAATCTCGCCGAGAGCTTCCACGCGGTTCTTGCCGTTTTCCATCACCAGCCAGGCCGTGAGCTCGCCCTTTCTGTCGCGGATTAGACCAGCAGCCTTTTCGACGATCGCCGCACGGTCTCTCCAGGGGGTGTCGCGCCAGGTAGGAAAAGCTTCTTTGGCGAGCTTGATCGCCTCGAGGACGTCGTCCGGTTTCGCGCTGCCTACTTTTGCGACGATCTCGTCGGTATCTGCCGGGTTGATGCTGTCGATGTGTTTCGAGGCAGTCCGTGCCTTGCCACCAATATAAAGCGGATAAGTGGCTCCCAGTTTTTTTCGCACTTCTTCGATACTGTCATCGAGCATGCTATTGAGAGCGGCATTATCAGCTGAGAGAGTGGTGTAGGTTACCTTGAACTGTGTAGACATGAATTTGTCCTCATTGGAGTGGGCTCGAGACGGCAGGAGCTGTCTGCGCTCTCTGCAGTTGGAGCGAACTTGAGCGATTCTATTGAACCACAGAATAGTCTTAGAGGTTCTTCTTCAATAGCTGAAATGCTTTAACTGATACAGGCTGTCAAGGTGGCGTCGTCTCGCGAGTTGATACTGGCAGAATATCAATAGTGAGGTCTTACTCAACCTATTTGAATTTGCGTAATCTCCAGCAAGAACACGTTTGTATTTCTCCAATAAATTTAAGTGGCCTTCGGTAGAGCCTTCGTATAGGAGCATTTTCTTATGCATGAGCTCTTTACGTTGGTTGTAACAATCAGAACAAGCCGAGTAGCGTCAAATGTCATATCTCACGTTTCTCAGTTTTTCGACCTCCAACAACGCTCTACTTCAACTTCGACCCAGATTACCGCCTCAAGTTTGACGGTATGGTTTGCACTCGTTTGAAGTGAAAGTGTCGTCGAAAGGTATTTGCATGCAACACAGAAAAACAGGAGCATCACACGATGAGTCCGATTCGCAACTACAACGCGAAGATCGAACAGGCTTTGGCAATTTTAGGTCGGGCAGGCAAGGTCATCGCCAGCTCTACCTCGAAAGAGTGGCCGTACGAGTCGCTCAGAGCTGAAACACGGATTTACTGCGCCATCCTCGCTGCTCAGGCTCGGGACCTGGCCGAGCGAGCCCTTTCGCAGTTGGGCCTGAAGCCCGACTCGCCCACCGAGGGCCGCGAATGGGCAATCAACGATTTTATTGTCGCTTCAGCGGAATACGTCGGCAGCGACAACAACAGCATGCTCTCTGCTCGCGTGGCTGCTCAGGCGGTTCTCGTCGATTCGGCCAGGTCGCTGATCGAGAGGGCGGAGCGGGTGCTGGAAGGCAATGAGACGGTGGATGGTCGCCCGATCATTCATACGGATCTCTCCGATAAGTGACCGCTTCCGTCGCAAGATGGTGACTTAACTGGGCACTAGCTAACGACGGCTGGGGATCGATCTGTGCAGGAGTTTCTCCTGTACAATCGGTCTCCAGCCATGTTTCGGGCTTTTCGCAAGCGTTCCACGACAAGTCTAAAAAGGGGGCGGAAATGAAGTTCGCATTGCTTTCCAATACCGCGTTTGGTGACTCTTACGGAGCCGGTTTCGAATACGGGAGCGCTGACCACGTCACGGCGAACAACAAGCTCAATCGCTATGTTCGCAACCACAAGCACAACCTCGAGCCTGGTCATTACACGGATGACACTCAGATGGCGCTTGCCATCGCCGAGGTGATGGTATCCGGCTCTGCCTTCAGCCGAGAAACTCTGGCGCACATGTTCGTCAAAGCCTTCAAGCGTGATCAGCGTGAGGGGTATGCGCGCGGCTTTCATGGTTTCCTGACTGAGGTCGCCGACGGCGGCGAATTCCTCGAACGGATGAAACCGGCAAGCGACAAGAGCGGTGCGGCCATGCGTGCTGTTCCCCTCGGGATCTACTCCGACATCGAGAAAGTTAAGGAGTTGTCCCGCCTGCAAGCGGCGCTCACGCACAATACCACCGACGGTATCAATGCCGCAGTCGCCGCTTCGCTCATGGGACACTACTTCATCTACGGAGTCGGTCCTCGCGCCGAGCTCGGCAAGTGGCTGGAGAAGCACGTCAAGGGCGAGAACTGCCAGTGGGCGACGCCCTGGTCCGGCAAGGTCGGAGAGAAGGGCTGGATGAGCGTGCGCGCGGCCGTCACTGCCGTCGTCGCCAACAACAGTCTGAAGCAGATTTTGCAGGACTGCATCGGCTTCACGGGTGATGTGGACACGGTCGCCGCTGTCGCTCTGGGAGCCGCCTGGGCGAGCTCTGAGGTGACCGCCGACCTGCCGGCGTTCCTTTCCGCCGATCTCGAGAATGGCACCTACGGGCGCGACTACCTGGTGGCCATGGACAGCCGTCTGGAAGCGGCTCTGATCGCCGATTGGAACAAGACGCACGAGAAGAAGATCTCCAGCTGGAACGAAGTTCGCAGCTAAGCCTTCTTATTCTCGATTCAAACATTGGACTTAGTTAGTACAGGAGCTACGGATCCGTTACCGTAGCTCGCGATACCGAGGGTTCGCTGGACCTGGCTCTGACCTCGGTATCAACTTCAGGTCGAAAAAAGAAGAGATCGAACATGGCTACGGCAAGATTCCAGTATGTTTTCATTCCCATGCAGGACCAACCTCCGCTGGCGAAATTGACAGACGCGTATGCTCTGATGGAAAAGGAGTATCAGGCTGCTCGGTCCGCAAGAAACAATGCGGTCCGGACCGCCGAGGACGTGAAGAGCGCAGTCAGGCATCCAAATCGCGGCAGAGAGACCCAGCTGCGAGAGTGTCTGCCGGCGGCGCATCTGGCGGCCGTTCGCGAGCAAGCTGTCAAAGAACCGCTGATGAAGGCAATCGCGCAATTCCAGGGTGTGATTGCCGAGGTTCGCATGTGTGTGAACGACGCAGAAGGCTGGCCCTCCTGGCAGTATGACGGTCTGCGCATAAACTTGCACTGCGCAGTGGAGTTGCTCCAGAATGCGATCCAGACCCTGGGTAGCATTCCGCCGTACGATCTGAACAATGTTAGCCTGACTCTGGACAATGACTTCTGGCGGGCGATCGATATGTTTTTGGCGACGCCGGCCATGCCCCCGCTGGGAACAAAACACTGGAAATATTGCACTCATTGGACTCCTGAGTGGGAGCTTCTTGTCCTTTGCCTGACTGCCGCCCAGTCGTCAGGAATGAATGGAGAGACGATCCTGCTCGAGGTTCCTGGCTCCTGTCAAAGTCCGTCTACGATTCAGTCTGTCTGTGAGAGTCTGCGCAAACGAAATTGGAAGATCACTGAAATCGGCTCGCCACTTGTAGTCACTCTGCAAATGACTCCACCGAAAGTGCGTAAGTAATCCATTTGGAGTCGCAACTGTTGTAGTTTGAACCGGGCGCGCTTTCACGGCGCTCCTGGTTCAACCTGCTTGGTGGGCCTGGAGCAACCATTCACGCGATCTAATTCGGGCAGTTTGGAACTCTTGCTGGACCTTACTATCTGCCATCCATACCAAGGAGATCTGCATGAACCCTGAATTGTCTGGCTTGCTCGCCGTGCTGGCCGGAGTGTTCGTCTTCGTGGTCATTCTCGTCCTGGGTGTCCGGTTCGGCAGCAAGTCTCGATCGCGACCTCTCAAGTACTCGCTGCTCGCTGTCTGGGTGATCGGCTCGATCGTACTGTTCTCTCAGGCCGGCGCCCTCAGCCTGCTTGCATATTTTTCGGTTCTCGCCGGGCTTACTTTCATCTACGGAGTTTCCACCGGGATACGGTAGGAGTGACACGTTCGGCAATGTTTGGTGGCTTTATGATGCCATTACTTTCGGTGGCATGCGAAGCGGTCTGCGGGCAGCAGTCATCGCCTCGTCTTTCTGCTTTTGACAGTTCTTCGGGTGGCAACTCAAGACCTCATAACAGGACCTCATGCAATGGACCTCGCCCAGTATCGCAAAAACATGCGCCAGCTCGAATCTCACCAGAAGCTGGCTCGTGCGTCGGTGGAGATGGTCAAGACGGTTTGTCCACACATTGGCGACGACGCCATCGCGCAACTCGTCGAGCGAAGCAAAACGACGCTCACTCCCATCGCCGCCCCCGGTCTGCGAATGAAGGATTCTTTCGTCCTCGTCGTGCTCTGGGCTCCTTCCGAGTACAACGTGCTGCATCGATTCGGGCACGAATCCGGGGAACGGCTCAAGGACAACATCTTTGATGCGCGCAACTTCTGCAGTCGGGAGGTCGCCTTCGTCGACGAGGCCATCGCCTACGCCCAGGCCAACTGGGGGGATACCCTTGTTGATGACACCTGGAAGGCACTCAAGCGTTACGTGATCATGGATCCGAAGCAATTGGTTGATGCGCCTTCACTGTACGGTGGCCTCTGCCGCCGACCGCTGCCGTTGCTCGAGATTGGGGTTGCGCTGAATGAAGACGAGGATGATGATGACGCCGAAGGCGAGCCGCTCGCGCGAGTCGACCGGCTTGATGCGAGCATCGTCTACCTCACAGATCTGGCGGTCGAGCTCGATGTGATGGTCGGCTCCCATCACTACCCTCCATCCGACAGCCTCTACTGTGTCCACTGTGGCACAGACCTGGACGTCAATGGTTGCCGAGCGTGCAAGCTGAGTTTCGATGACGACAAGGAGGCTGCCGGCGGCTTCGGTCCGATGCCTCTCAAAGTCATCGAGTTCGCCGAGGCGCATGGTATCAAGTTCGGTGCCGACCCTCGTCTTCAGATCGAGAAGGCTCGAACCCGGTTTCGCGAAACCGGCTATTAACCCGGCGAAATTTCTGAGAGCCGGTCTTGTTTTCTGTCAGGCTGGGTGTCTGTAGCGATTGAACGCTAGAGCCGTTGTTCGCAAGTCTGAGGTGGAGCTCCCGAGTAAATGGGAGTCTCCACTCAGATTTAGCGTCGCACCACGGGCGATCATGCCGTCGCCCTGGACTAGATTTTGTTCGCTGAAAAACTAATTACTAGGAGATGAAGTACGATATAAAAGAGTAAAGTTGATGGATGAACGAAGAGGAGTGTTAGGCGCCTATGGTGAGGATTTCGAATTGTTTGGAATCGAGATGGACGAGGTACTTCTTTCGTGTAGTGTGAGGACAGGCGGTCCGGGTGAGCAGATGCAATAAAGCCCTGACACACAGCAAAGCAAAACGGCCAGGACTTCGGTTCTTACGCCGAGAGTCCTGACCGTTGGTTTATTCACTGCGATGCTGCTCGAGCGCGTCGATCAATGTCTGATGCCGAGCCCTGGGAAGAACACCATTCAAACAGCAGGGGTGCGTATCAAACGCTGTTTACCACTTGAGCGTCGGACTGCGCTTGCCGGTATCCCCAGGCGGGTACGGGAAGCGTTCCGCCAAGGTCACTTCCTTACCCGGCGCGACGACGATGGAGACGTCGTGACGGGTCAGCTCCCACGGGCTTCGGCGACCAGCCGAGAGGCACAGACCGAGGAGTTGCTTGAGGCGTCCCTTGAACAGGTTGGCCACGCGGACAAACTTCACCGTCGGGACCAGACCGCGGCGCAGGCGCTTGTCCTGCGTGGCGATGCCGGTCGGGCAGGTGCCGTGCTGGCATTGCAGAGCCTGGATGCAGCCCAGCCCACCGATGAGAACACCGCGAGCCATGTTGATCAAGTCTGCGCCCAGCGCGATGTGGACGGCGATATCCAGCGCTGTGGCTATCTTGCCGGAAGCGATGAGGACCACGTCGTCGCGGACCTCGTTCTCGCGGAGGATGTTGTCCCACGCAGGCAGCGCGTGCATAATCGGCAGACCGACGCCATCGGCGTGAGCCAGAGGCGCGGCACCCGTACCACCTTCGCCA
>CAYTDR010000415.1:0-7042 GCA_964436185.1 uncultured Candidatus Obscuribacterales bacterium
GCCGCAGTTGCGACGAGCACTGGCAAATGATCCGATCGTCATAGACAAGAATGCTCGCGCGGCACTGCAATCGTTCTACGAAAGCGATATCAAGGCACTGCGGAAAGCCGATCTCCTGCAGCCGGTCAACTGGTAATCGCAATCCATACTGAATTCTCAATCAGCGAAACCGGCGCTGTGATATGAAATTTGTCACAGTCCTGAATATGTGCGGATATGAGATCGACATAAACCGTTGAGACAAGCCGATCTCCAGCCCGTAAGCGGGTCAGTCGCAGGCATCTGAAATTGCTCAAATCATCGAGAGCGGGCGCTGTGATACGATGCCATGACCTCCTTGCATCTAGGGATACCTCCGACTCCTATGCTTTTTTGCAGCTACGAGTATCTTCTATTTCTTCCTGCGATCGTTGCGCTGTACTGGCTTTTGCCACCCAACTATCGACTTCCCATGCTGCTTGTCGGAAGCTACTTCTTTTATATGAGCTGGATCCCTGTCTTTGGGTTGCTCATCTTGGGCATGACGGTTTTCACCTTTCTTTGGGGAAAACTGGTTCACAAAGCCGAGAAACATAAAAAGCTCATCTTTACCATCGGTATCGTCGTAAACCTGCTTTGCCTCGGAATCTTCAAATACGCCAACTTCTTTGCTCAAAGCCTGTCCGCTCTGACTAAGATGTTGACAGGCTCGCAGCCGCAGTGGGTCGTCAATGTCATTCTTCCGTTGGCTATCTCCTTTTTCATTTTCGAATTCATCCACTATCTTTTCGAGATCTATCGGGGCAGGAAGCCGATCGACTCCTTCGTCCTTTTTGCGCTTTTCGCGGCGTTCTTTCCTACTCAGATTGCCGGGCCAATCAAACGTTATCCGGATTTCGAAGCTCAGATGCAGGAGCACAAAAAGCTCAGGCTCACATATTTCGACGAAGGTGTTCCTCTCATCGTAATCGGTCTGGCGAAGAAGGTTTTGCTGGCCGACAATCTGGCCAAGCTCGTGGAGATGGGAGTGGCTGTACCCTCGGCATATGGTTCGCTTGAAACATGGATTTTCGCTTACGCATTTGCATTTCAGATTTATTTTGATTTCTCTGGTTATACGGACATAGCAAGGGGCTCAGCAATGCTCTTTGGCTACAAAATTCCACTCAATTTCAATATGCCGTACATTGCTGCCAATATGTCAGAGTTTTGGCACAGGTGGCATATTTCGCTTTCCACCTGGCTGCGAGATTATTTGTTTATTCCGCTGGGCGGTTCGCGCGGCGGCAGATGGCTCACCAATCGCAACTTGCTTCTCACTATGGCGCTAGGGGGACTTTGGCATGGAGCCTCGTGGAGCTTCGTGGTCTGGGGTGTATATCACGGGCTGGCGCTGATCGTTCATCGCGAATTCTGTTTCTTCAAGGAGTCGCTCACGGCGTTCCAATCCTTCTTCGCTTCCAAGATCTGGCACTATGCCTCGGTCTTTCTGACTTTTCAGGCGGTCTGCATCGGTTGGGTTTTCTTTCGAGTCGAGAACATCGGCACCGCATTTAGTATGGTCAAAAAGATGGTCTTCTTGAAACCGCTCTTCTCCCCTGGTGCGGAACATCAGCTAGTTGTGCTGCGACCAGAGCTGCCCGTCATAGTGCCCATTACGATGTTGATTGTAGCCGCGCTGCTGATTCTTAACTTCCCGGTGAGCGCCCTCAACGAACGCCGATTTTTCGTCAAGCTGCCGGCGCCTCTGAAAGCAGCATTCATCTCGATTCTTATTTTACTCGTTGTAGTTTTTTCGCCCGATGGGGCGCAACCTTTCATTTACTTTCAGTTCTAATCAGGAGATGTTTCAAGACTTGACGGCAGTTCGTCCTCTATTCAAAAGATGCATGGCCAGCAGCTTTCTGTTGACCGCAGTTCTTTTAGTTATCGTAGACCTGCTAGTCTCCATGATTAATCCTCTGATGCTCTTGAACAGAACTGGACTGACTGGATTGAGTAGTTACTATGTCGTCTCCAAGCTGCCTCAGTTCCTCTCTTCCAATCGACAGCCGGATGTGATCATGACCGGCTCATCGTCTTTCCTCTATCCAGCGATAAGAAGTGACGATAAACGCGCAAACCGGCAAACACGATACGACAGCACTTATGTCCGAGATTATGTCGATACGTACTCTTATTGGAACACTCTGGAGTCGAGTCTCAGTCAGCAGCTCGGACGTTCGGTGACGGTCGCCAATCTAGCCACTGCCGGCGGTTTGATGTCGGACCAATACATGATCCTGAAGAAGTGCATTGCCTCCGGCAGGCGTCCCAAGCTCCTCATCTCTGACATATCATTCCGCGAGTTTCACGACAATAATCAATTGGATGAATCGACCACTCCGGTCCACCTGGTGCTTCGCGGCTACGACTCACTTTACGAGAACATCGTTCGACCCAAAAGTGTCAAAGCGTTCTCGGAAGCAATGCTTGCAGCGGCTTCCAGCATCTTCCGCCAGAAACAAGATTATCGCGAATTTGCCACCAATCTCAGTGCACGTATCTCTGGTCACCCGACCGACTTATTTCATGCCACTGCACAAGGCAAGCCAACCCCAGAAGAAGGCGGCGCGAAAGCGCAGAGTAATGGCTCCGCTCAAGATGTTAATCGTCTTGCGCTCGATAAAACTAAGCAGCGCGAAACTACAATCATGACCAGCCCACGAAAGAATCGGCTTGTGGATCTGCCTGCCTATCGCAGAATGTATAGTCCTGCAAATCCGACTAACTTCAAAAAGCAGATGACCTTCCTCCGTAAGTATCTTAGCCTGGCGAGTGAAAGGAAGATCCCAGTAGTATTGGTCAGAATGCCTCTTATGGCTGAGAACGAGGCGATTGCTCCTCCCGGACTATGGCGGAAATTCGATGGCAATGTGCAAGCGATGGCCGAGGAATACGGAGCCACGCTAGTGAATCCACGCGAATTGGCCAGTCTCAATCCCAGCGATTTCGAAGACACTGCCCACCTCGATACCACAGGCAGTTTCAAGCTCGTAGACGCCATCGTCGAACCCGCAGCAAAAACATACGATCATCCTTCCGTCCGCACAGCAACGATGCAGCAGAAATCGCCTTCTCTGTAGCTCGTATCTGTCAGTTCACACGGTCAGAGCTTGGTCTAAATGCGGGCAGTTGTTTTGCGATGGACACAGAATCCAGCGCGGTCGGTTACTTGAAGCGGAGAAAGACTTGTGAGATTAATCTGACAAGCAGCAAATCGCCTTCTCTGTTGCTCGTGCCAGGCGCAAGGCCTGAGCTCACCCTGAATGTGATTACTCTGAAAGCTCACGTTTCCATCGATCGATGGCTGATTTTTGCAATCCGAAGGTTGTACCTTCTCGCTCGATCAGTTCTACGAATTCGCGAGAGCTGTTGATAGTCTTCATTCCTGTTGTCGGAAACAGCAGATGCAATCCTTTCGTATCGTACCGGGCGCACTCATAGTTTCCTGACAGATCGCGCAGAAACTCTCCCTTTATGTGCATTCGCTCTGATACCACGCCGGCTGCGATCTTGCGGTTGCCTGTGGACATGTGGACCATTGGCTGGAAATCCCACACTCCATCGAAGAATGGTGCCCACATTACGTATCTCGGCGCATTCGCGAGCAGAATCTGATCGCCGTCTTTCAAACTCTTGCTTTCCGCTGCAATCGTTTTGCGGATGCTTTCCTGTACCGTCCATGAGAGTGTCCAGGCCTTGGACAATCCTTGATTGGCCAGCGCCCAGGTTATTGCGATCGGGATGGTGATGAGAAGCGCAATTGCTGCTGTTGCTGTCCTTCTGCTGGCAAATGTTGAGGTGACGCCATTGCTCTTTTTAACCGCCATGTCTCCCTGACCGTCAGCGCCTGAAGTTTCGTTCTCTGACAAACTTCGAGCTTCGACTCCATCAGGGGCGCTTGTGCTGCGTGCCTCGGATGTCTTACCGGATTGGATTGCCGAACAAGCGTGAAGCGCTGCGCCGCCCAGACCTGCGAGGATCATGACCACCCCGATTGAGGCACCGAAATTGGTGCGGCTCCATAATGAGGTGAGCGCAGGCATGTAATCTTTAGCTACACCGAACACTGTGTAGGAGCCCAGCACTGTGATCAGGCCGATGAGAATGAACACCCAGTACTGGCTATGTGCAGAGCGCGTCTTTGGAAGGAAGAAGAGGGATGCCGAAAGTGCCAGGGCAATCAGGGAAAAACGAACTATATCTCCGCTACCCAGCCCCGCAGAAACCGCCTCCTGACTGCGTTGTGCGACAAACATCCATGACTCTGGTCCGATCGAGACAGAAAGACCGGTCATCATGACGTCGACGAAATGCTTGAGATCACCACGCGCAAGAGGGGGAAGAAATGCCGGCGCAATTTTGGGCAGGAGCACTCGTTGGTACCAGAAAACAAAACCACCGATTGCCAAATAAGGAGCAACATAGAGCAGCGAATCGAAAACCCTTCTTGCAGAAGGGTTCTTGCGCATGCCGAGAGCAAAAACCGCACTGTACATAAGTGCGATGAGGGGCAAAAAGGCCTCGTAGCAGAAGGCGCTGACGAGAAAGGCTGCCCAGCTTCCTGCATAAGACAGCTTCGAACCATCTTGATACCACTTCAAAAGTAGCCACAGGCTAACCATGAATAACGTCAGCGAGAAGGTGACGAGGTTGGCGCCCACCCAGTTGTTTGTGGCGTCGTGAAGGGGACAAACAACGAAGAGCGAAGCTGCAATGATCGAGAGGAACCGATTGCTTGTCACTCGAGACATGGATAGGTATAGAAACCAGGCGCCGAGCGCCTCGACTACGTATGACACCAGATGATAGCCCCGCGGAGTGTCACCGAAAAGGCTGTACAAAACTGCATAATAGAAGGGCTGAACTGGTCTGGGTGTCTCAGTCGGGTCGCTGAAACCTGTCTGTAGAAGCCCGAAAAAGCTATGGTCGCTGAAGTGAAGATTGACTATTTTTGTCCAGTCGTCGAGGTAAAATCCGATTTTACTGGCGAATGGAAAGAAGCAGAGAGCCTTAATGGCAAGGATCATCAGAAGCGCAGCCAGAGCCAGATGACCTGGCTTGAAGAAGTCGATGGGGGAATCCGTGGAAAGGCCTATTTCCCTTTCGGACTCTTGGGCGAACGAACGAGGTTTGTCGATAACCGTCATTGTAAGTTCGCTCTCGATTGGTAGTCAACGGCGCTCGACACCACTGGCGGAACGCTCTCACCAACACGCTTGAGCACGAGTACCTCGCGGAAGCTTAACGACATAGCGCTCCAATAACGTTCCTTTGCAATGACGTCGTAGCCAGGAATTGTCGAGAAACTAGCTATGTACTGATCGTCGTCATCAATCGACCACCATCTCCATTGGTTGCGGGGCGGCTCGCCTTTATGCGTGAAGATTGCGGCCGCCGGCTTGAAGACGAGACACTTTCTCAACTCAGGATTACGCCAATAGTTGTATTCAGCGCCGCCATCAATCACCGCCGATGACACTCCGGATCGTTCCAGCTTAGTCAACGCTGTCCACCGAGCTCGGTTCCACCCCATGTAATCCTGCTGAGCGACAACTGAGTAGCAGGCCATTAACGCCAGCAACACCCAGGAGACGGTTTGCTTGCTGCCTCTGTTCAACCACTGGGTCTCCACGCAGAGCGCGATGATCGCGGGCGGCAAAGCAAGAAGATAATAGCGATCGATACAAAAGACTCGTGTGTGAAGTGTGACAAAAGCGATAGACAGAGCCATTAGTGTAAAGACACAAACAAGAGTAGTGCTGCGAGCCCAGTATGCTTGTGCCGGCCTGCCTGATAGTTCGCGCTGACTTTTAAAACGCCTGAAAGCGGCTAACGCGGCTCTTCCGATCCCAGCCAACAATACGGCTCCCAGTATGAATCCCAGACCTGCGGATAGATCCGTGAGGACAACCCTTGCTTTGTCGGGCATCATCGGAAAGTTGATTCCCATGATGTTAATTGGTCCCAAAGTGGGAAATCTGAAAAGGTTTTGGCTAACGGGCATAAGCTTGTGTTCATGCACGATCAGGGTATTGAGCGTCATGGTGATAACGCATGCGCTGAGTAAGAAAGATGCTCCGGCAATTCGGGGCTTGCTTTTAAAGAGATCGAGAAGGCGCGGAACGAACGGCACCATAAGCGGTGCCAGGAAAAGCCCCAGGTACATTAGCGTCAAGCCGAGGCTCTGGCCGAGGGTGTACAGCTCTTTATCGGTGTGCCTGAAGAAGTTTTTGAAGATGGACTGCATATGAGCTTTGTTCCATATGTACCAGACCATGTGGGACTGCTGAGCGAGCAGCTCCATCGATGCGGCAGCAAATATAGGTATGAGTATCAGTGGGAGAATCGCTTTTATCGAGAGTCTCCGAGCAAACACCATGTAAGCGCCGACAACGAGGTTGACTGCAATAAAAACCATGTTCGTGTTTCTTACGGATATCGCAAGTGCCAGAGCAAATGCTGCCAGCGATAGCCGTGCCCATGAAAACCTTTTTATTCCCTGGATTAGCAGGTACAAATAAAGGCTGGCAAACATTTGGGAGCAAATGTCGGTCATGAAGGAATAAGACACGTTCATGACCATGGGGTTGGCCGCAAAAGTAAATGTGCCGAGAAGCGCAAGCGGTCTCTTTACCTGTAGTTCTCGCATGGAAAAATAAAGTAAGACGCAACTAGCGAATGCCATTGAGATCGTGAAAAATCGAAGGGCGACAAAGGAGAACCCTCCAGAGACGGTGCAGGCGAACCAGCCCAAAATAAGATGTACGACACAGATAGCTGTGTAGAAATCGAACGAAGGCAGTTCTCCATGGCTCATGAACTGACGCAAAGAAAGTCCATAGACCCAGTCATCGTTTAGCGGGAATTCACCAAGGGGCGAAATAATCAGTCCGCCGATAACGAAAAAGGCAAAAATGGCGAGCACGCTCCACCATTCGCCTGCCGACTTGGATTCCCGGACCAGCGAAGTCTCTTGTCTTTCAATAGTTTGTATATTCATTGGATGCAGATCTTACCG
>CAYTDR010000416.1:0-7018 GCA_964436185.1 uncultured Candidatus Obscuribacterales bacterium
CTATATCCCGACGCTAAAACTACAATGTCCGAACGCAAGCAAGCGATCGAGACATTAGTGCAGGTCGGATCTACTGCCCATATCAGGGGAGATTTACAGAAACAGAAGCAAATCAACGACGTGCTGAAGATGGCAGCAAGCCGCTTGATTGACCCATCAAAGAAAGAACAGGTCGAAGAGCAGCGGCAGCTCAGCGATACCGTCCTTGAAGCGATAACTCGCCTCGATTCAGACCAGGCGGTGTCCCGACAACTGACCAGAACCGGCAGCCGCCAGTTCCGCTGGGGAGAAGGCAAAACAGCAACCGTTTATGAAGGCGACGGCGTTCGCACCATAGAATACGCCGACAAGAGCTGGATGATATTCAAATTCGACGATAAGGGACAGGTAGTAAGTTACTCAACCAGCGAGCACCGCGCCGAGCGAAAAGCCGGTACAGACTTTCTGCCAGGTGCAGTAGGAGTAACCGCGGATGGTACCGTCTGGATGGATGACATCAATGGTGTACGTTCGATCAAAAGGGTGACTGGAGAATGCTGGTCTATGCACCGTGGGAGCTTCGACACTGGCCGCGCCTGCAAGAAACTGAAGGAAGCCCTGCAAGACGAAAGTGCCACCACTGCGGCGAAGTGCAAAGCAATCGAAACCTCGATTCAAGGGCTTGGTGGCGACTGCGGTCCAATACGAGCGAAAGACGATCCTCGATATGAGCTGCTGAAGAAGTATCTCACTCACGAACAAAAGGATCTCCGCATAGCTGCGGCAAAAGCGCTGCTTCATCCAGGAAGCGCAGATGTCGATAGTGATACCAGAGCGGTTGCTGCCGATATCTATATCAGAGAGGGTCTGAGCGGCACGTTCTTGAAAGACGAGAATGCAGCCGAGATAGTAAGACAAATGCGCGAAAGCAGGCTCTTGCTGGGTACAATCAAGACGTTTGACGATAGGCGAGTGCAGATGCTTCTGCAAGCACTGGCAAGCGAACATACAATCGTAAGAATGGAAGCATGTAAGGTCATAGCTTCCAAGACCAACACAGGGTTCGAAAAGAGACATGTGGAATCTGCCTTCAAAACAGCGTTTGAGCTTTCTCAATACTTGTATCGCATCGGCGATGGAGGCGGACGCGAGAGTGTCTTGAAGACGCTCGACACAGCAGCCGAATGGCTCGGGAGCGGCGAAATCCACCTGAGTGACAGAAAGATCACTTTGAAAAACGGCAAGCCCGTAAGAGTGGATTTCGGCGACGGAAGTTGGCTGGAGACAACAAGAGATGAGAAGGGGATCACCTCAATCAAATCATCCTGGGGTCTCGATCTGACACGCAAGCAACTTATCAGCAAGGATGGCGAGTGTCTCTGGCAAGACAACACACAGAAAGATAAGTTCGAGAGAATGGGATTTTATCTCAACCCGGATGGCACCTGGGGTTGGTGGAGCCAAAACCATCAGGATGAATTCCACACAGGTCCGGATGGACAGAAATTGACGATCAAACCTGATTACGAAGCGACAGTCATGCCCGATAGAGCATCGCTATTCCGCGACAGCAAAGGTGGCTTGATCTCGTTTAGAGACGCCAGTGGCCGAAGCCGGCGATTTGTGCAGGAGCCGGTGCTCGACCCTCAAGCACCTGCAGGAAGCCAGCCGAAATCATACAAATTTTTCGTAGAAGATGAAGAAGCGGGAAAGGTTGTTCGCCGGTTCGAGCATCGACGAGGCAGCGAGATAGAACCCCATGCAGGGACATACATATACAGAGAGAGAGACGGCTCGCTCTGTGGCGAGACGATGTATGGAACAACAATTAAATACAACAAAGCAGATTTTCCAGTCGAGATCGCAGGTCAAGAAAAACGCACCACTTTCGAATACAAACCCAATTCGAACATACTGGCAAGACTCACACTCTCAGACGGAACTGTCTACGAGCGTGGAGAAGACGATGCCTGGCGCACCAGAAAGCTACCGGACACAGACTGGAGGGCAGTCGACGGGGACATAGTGGTGAAGGAGAATGGAGAGTTCACATTCGTCAAACCTGGCGGAGAAAAGTTTGTCCACAGGCTCAGCGGAGAGGTAGAGCAACACAGACCGGACGGTTCAATGATAGCAAGAAAGGACGGATTGGTGACGAGACTGAGACGCACCAACGGACAGCTTGTCAGCCACAAATGGGAGATGGTGTCGGTCGTGGTGCCCATCGATGAAACTGCGTTTGTCCGGACAGGCAAAAAGGTTCCCAAAATAACGGCTATAGTTGACCCAGAAGCGAAGGCAGAACCGCTAGAGCGTATCGATCTTCACAGATTCAATCGCGTCCAAAATCCGGATCAAGCGTATGCGACCTGGAGGCGAGCTGGTAAACAAGAACAGATGGATTACCGCATGGACAGCGAGACTGGAGTGGCCACCTTCGAGCAACCCTCTCAGATCACACAAATCGGTTTAGATGCAAAAGAGCATTCACTCGACCTCTCAAAGCCATTCGAGGGGGCAGACGATAAACGCATGGCAACTGTAGTACGATTTCTCGGCTCCTCCGATATACGAACCAGCCTGAAGACGGCTCGATTTATTCTTGGTCCCGACAGCAAGGCAACAGAAGAGATGAAGAGACTGGCCATTGCCACCATTGCTGGCCATAAATCAGCAGCTCTTCCTCAGTAAAATAGTAGCGCGCAGTCGCTGTAACTTTAATGCAACGTAGGGTACCTACCATCAAATCGGAAGGGGTCAATACCGACGAGATGGCGACAACGAAGTGCTTTACTTCGGTGTACTCGCGGATGTTGCTGGAACTGGAACGCCACACGCAGAAGGAACTGATCCTGATGTTAGAATATTTACTAGCGAAACAGCTCTATGTGCAGTTCTCAACGAGTTCAGCTCGGCAATCAGAGATCCCTATGGACACCAGTCGATAACGGGCAGAAGGGAAAAGCACGACACTTCGCTCAGTCTCTAAGTGGTGCTCCTCATCTGGATGGCCGCTCACCGAAGGGTGCGCAAACTGGAGAGCAGGTAAAATGCGGAGCACCGATTCGTTCAATTCTGATCCGTTCAGGACGAGCCTACAAGCGTCGCTGGTAGGACAAAGGCTGAGCCAGGCGACTGAGACGGAATCATCGCCCCTGCCTATAGAAAGCGTCCAACCGGGTGAAGCAATCGACGACAATCCCTCTAAACGGAGCGATGATTCTGGTTGGCAGCAAGCGGCGTTAGACGGACAGCTCCGCACCGGCTTCGGTGCCCGAACAGATTGTCCTAAACATTCAGAGTCGGGGCTGGGAAAGTCTGCCAAAAGGGGAAAAGTTGAGCCTGATTTGCTCGAATTCCCGGACATTTTCATGGTCAAATTCGAGACAGGAAAGAAACCTGCACCACCGCCGCCAGTACCGAAGGGTCAAACCAAACAACCAGAGCCAAAAGAACACGGCAGACTCTCCCCTCCTGGTACCACAGGTGGAGAACAGACAGTTTTGCCGCTAGAGAAATCCAAGCTGGCTACGCCTGGACAGGATGGCGATTATCAAACTGCGGTAAAACTGGCAAAGATTGATCCAGAGACATGGAAAAAACTACAGGCAAGAGTCGACGAGAAAGCTCACGATCTCACCGACACGCTCAATGCACTGGACGTTCAACGCAAGACTGGCCTCGATATCTGCCACGGGACATTTCAGCGCTCTATCGATGACCTGAAAAAACTGGGCAAGGCTCGGCTCCATATTGAAGGTTCAGGCCACCCCTCTGTTGAAGATCGAAAGCTGGTTGAGGAAATCACCGGCCTTGATGCAAAAAACAGAGCGTCAGAACGTCTCCAGTTGGAGCGCATTCATTCAATAGATGAGCGAATACGCGATCTTCGTCTTGCTCGAGCGATACTCCTTATAGCCAGCGGAAAAGACGAAAACATCGAAGCAGGAGAGCAAGAGCTAACAGAGCTTGTGCGCTCCGACGCGCGATTACAGTCTGATCCGCGATTCCATGAGAGCATCCTGCGCGGATATGTGGAGATGTCCATGGTCAGACAGGCTTCCGGCATCGAACCATGGAAAACAAAGCTAGCATTGTCCAGTTCTACCGCACTAATTTCTGACACTCTGAGATCAGATCCGGACAAACTTCTGACTGAAGCAGTCGAGGTATTCTTCAATAAAGGAGTGACGGAGGCGGAACCAGCCTTTAAGAGGGCGATAGACGGTTACGAGCAGCACAAGCTCGCCGCCGACCAAGATCGACTTCAAAAGTTCATGATTGGTCTCGATATTTGTGCCCAGATCGGTCTCGCCCACAGTCGCGGCGAAGAGACTGAACATCTCATTGACCAACGGTTAAGACTACTGGATGAGGAGAAGCAAAGCGTATCTCGAGCGATCAAGTTCGGCGATGGCAAGATTGGTGCGGAATTGAATTTCCAGATGGCACGCATTGCCTCCGGAGATGGGAAGGAATGTGCAGAGGCAGTCGCTGGTATTACTGCCAAATTGAAAGACCATCCAGGCTTCAGCTTAGACGATTCGTTCCGCAATAACCTGGCCAACGCCTTCAAAGCGTTCTTCCGAAATGGTGGCACAGACGGCATCAAGAGTGGCAGCGGAGAGACGAGCATAAATCCCAAGTACGACGATGTAAACCTTGGTCAACTGCCGGTTCCGGCAGAACTAAAAAACGAATCAAAGGGAAAGCCGTACCTGGCAGACCAAATTACCGACGGTGCGCTCGTACTCTTCGGAGTCGGCGTCGTACTGGTAAGTGCAGCTCGAGTTATCAATAGATACCGCGAGCGGCGGCAGGTGAGAGAAACGTATGGAGTCAAAGAGGATGGCACCAGACCCAAGGTGACTCGAAAGGAGAATGAAACCAAAGAGACCAAACTAGAACTGGTTGGTACCACACGAACATCAGACAAACTCGTCCTGAAACACCCGGAAAAGGCAAATGACTGGAAGTCCGCACCAACAGCAGAGACACGTCCGGTACCGGAAGGTTTCGATCCCAGAAAAGGAAAGCTCGGTGATTATGAGCGGGTTCACTTCGATTCAATTGACTACTACATAGATCGAGAGGGAAAAGTATTTCGCCACAAGGGAGATCACCTCTATCCCACACGCGAGATTGAGTTGGTATCACGCCAACAGTTCGCGGTTGAGTTTCCGCAGATTACGCTCGCGCCTGCCACCGTATCCGATGGTCGTCCCGGAGAACTCGCCGGCACTCCGGAGAAACCGGTGGCAGAAGGAGATGGAAAAACGTTCGAATCCGTACGGAGACGAAAAGCCGCAGATGCTCCGCAAGAAACGAAACAGTCCTTTGGTGAACAGTTCTCAGCTGAAAGTTTGATTGCAGGGCTGGAGGCTTTTCGAGATGGTATTCCGGAAGACCAACGGAAAGCAGTTTATGAAGATCTCATGGAGATCGACAGAATGCAGGAGACGATTCAGCGAATTAAACGAAAACATGATGATGACATAACCAAAGACGAAAGGCGGCTGCAGAAAGACTTTCAAGCAAAAGTGGAGAGATTGAACCAATACCTGCGCGGCAGTGCGGACACCCTGAAAGACAAGCTAGGAATCAAACATGTAGAGATCGAGTTGAAGGCAGACGACTATGGCAGCGCCGGTGCCTACAAGATGGGCAGAGGAGTAATTCGCTTGCGCCCACACGAGATATTCCAGCCCCATTTGAACCCGGCTTCCATCAGAACCATCGTCCATGAAGGGAAACACTTCGAACAGGACATGCTTATACTCCGGTATTACATGGACCTGGAAACACCGGAGAGCGAACGAGGAAAGAAACTCAGCCCGGCGCGAATCGACAAGATCATTGATGCCTACACCGTGGGTTTGAATGCTGATGCTGAGCGAGATATCGATCGCGAGTTTCTGCGACGCCGGATGGCTTTTCTGGAACAGACATCTGGTGGCACGGATCCTCTCACGCCAGCGGAGCTGAAACGGGCGGAGGCACTAATCGACAGTTTCATCCATATTCAAAAAATCACTGACAAGCAACGGGTGCCTCTCAAAAAGGCTCTGGATGTGCATGACAAGCGAAACAGTCTGAGAGAGCATGGTGCAAAAGCATTCGCCACCGACACTCTCAAAACAGAATCTGCTTGGCACCAATATTTTGGCGAACCACTTCCGGAAGAAATCGAAATCATAAGACAGAGAGGAGTGAAAGCGACTGACGAACGTACTTTGGATAAATTCCTGGCGGCCCGAGCCCAACACTTCACTGACGAATACTTCAAACTCTATGATGGGCAAGCTCACGAGGATGAAGCCAGTAAAGCAGGAGATACAGCCTACCGAGAAACCGTAGAAATTCTTACCAGAAGAGGTCGTCCAATTCCTCCGGACCTGGCGAGATCAGTCACCCAGGGATTGAAGATGCGAGAGTTCGAGTCGGATCGATTGAGAAAAGAGCTCATCGAAACACTGAAGAGTTCAGAGCCTGACGCAATCGGTGTACTCGATACCCTCGCTAAAGTTGGAAAGGATGGAACCAGGAATCTCGAATACATTTTCGGCGGGAAGCCTCCGAAAGAGCTCGTAATCCTCGTCGATAATCTGGAGAAACTGAATAATGATCCGGATACGGACAAAGTTGATCGATTGATCACAGAAACAGTCTTAAAAGCACTCGGAGAGGACGTCTCTCATCTCAGCCGCTCCGCTCTGGAGAGCGTCAAGGTGCCACCACAACACCAGGCATCTATGAGAGAACTTCTGAATCCAGGCGGTTCCACCAGTTTGAATCAGCTACTTCTAGGACTCTCTTCCGAAGCTGCCGAGAAACTGATGAAGGTCGTAGTGGAGAAAAATCTCACACCTGATCAGGCACGGGTTCTCGGCGAGACTCTTGGTGGTGGAAAGGCTGTATACGTCCAGACGCTCGAAGCAATCAAAGGCGATCACGTATCAAAAATCGCCGGTCTGGTCGTCGACGGTATCATTACCAGAAACAACGCGCAGGCAGTACACGATGTCCTCGCCCCTACCGG
>CAYTDR010000417.1:0-5748 GCA_964436185.1 uncultured Candidatus Obscuribacterales bacterium
AGCCAACCATGAAAGCATCATTACCCGCGAGTTTTGCCATGAATTTCTTCCATACGGCTTTAGACAAACGATTTCGCCACTGGTCCCATTCTATTGATTGCTCTTCCAGCTCATCCTCGGTCATGCCACTAGTGGTGATATCGTCGTGTTCGGATGATGTTGTCCGTCCAGTTTGGCTTTGTCGGGTGCTCCCATTGAGTTCAACATCGCCCCCCTTGCTCCCATGTTCGATTCTGCCCTCGAGCAACAAAGGGTTCGGTTTGCTCGTATCGAATTGAGCTTTCTCAGCCGCGATGCAGGGAGGCAGACTCAATAGCAGAGTTGTCACCATGCCCGGGAGAAGCGATGAACGCGCGCCTTTTCTTACTTTCTGCGACTTTGACGTTGACGGATTACTTTCGCGAGCTGAACTCGCAACCAGTGAGTTGGACTCGCGAGTTCCGAAATATGAAGAGGTTACGAATGCTGATTTCATAGCAATCTTTTACTCGCCAGTACGGCTCCAGGAAAATGCGTTCTCTGGGTTCTGATGAAGAAGCAAAGATTACACCATTGAGGCGTTTTAGTTGTTAATTGTCAGGACTCCGGATTAAATTAGCGGCTAGTTCTGGAATACGCCGATTTAATCTTTGGATTTATTGTGAAGCTTGGAGTGCTTATAACTATAGAGGAAGTAAACCAGGGCGCCCACTCCCATCCAAACAGCGAATCTGACCCAAGTAATCACGGGAAGGCTGAGCATCAGTACGAAGCAGAAGAAAATTCCTGCGTAGGGTACCAACGGAACTAGAGGGCATTTGAACGGTCGTTCCTGATCGGGGCTAGTCTTTCTCAGGAGCAGCACTCCACCACACACGATGATGAAGGCGGCCAAAGTGCCGATGTTGGTTAGCTCGGCTGCCTGACTGATGTCGATGAACATAGAGAAAATTGCGACGAAGGCACCAGTCAGAATTGTGGGTACTAGAGGTGTTCTGTACTTAGGGTGCAGCTTGGCGAAGATGGGCGGCAAGAGCCCATCTCGAGCCATAGCCATAAAGATTCTCGGCTGACCGAGTTGGAAAACTAGAAGCACTGAGGTCATTCCGGCGAGAGCACCGACTGATACCAACACATGCGCCCAGGGTTGACCCACGGCAGCGAGCGCAGAAGCGACCGGCGCCGCATCGTCGGCGTATCTCGTGTACGGCATTATTCCCGTCAAGACGAGTGAAACGCCTGCGTACAGTATCGTGCAGATGAGAAGACTGCCGATCATTCCGATCGGCATGTCCTTCTGCGGATTCTTCGTTTCCTCGGCTGTGGAACTCACTGCGTCGAATCCGATGAAACTGAAAAAGACGATAGCGGCACCGCCCATGATTCCAGCGAATCCGCCTGGTGCGAAAGGAACCCAGTTGTCGGGTTTGACAAATCCGGCACCATATCCGATGACGAAAAGTACAACAATCACCTTGACGATCACTGCAATAGTGTTGACTATTGCGCTTTCCTGAATACCGACTACCAGTACCCAGGTAATCAGAGCGACGATACAGAAGGCGGGCACATTCATGGCGAATTGATGTCCGAACACCAGTGGTAGTTCGGTGGAAGAATAGAAGCTCCATTGTGGATGCGTGCCTGGCAGATGCGCGAGCCGGGTAAGCGCCGTGCTGGTGTCAGTAGTCAACCACATCGGCAGTTGCCATCCGAACGAACCGTGAATGAAATGCAAAAAGTGATCGGACCAACTTACTGCCACCGCAATGTTGCCGATAGCATACTCGAGCATCAAATCCCAGCCGATGATCCATGCTACCAATTCACCCAGGGCGGCATAGGCAAACGTATATGCGGAGCCGGAGACAGGAATCATGGCCGCAAGCTCTGCATAACAAAGCGCTGCAAAGCCGCAGGCTACCGCAGCAAGCAAGAACGAGAGTACAATCGCTGGTCCTGCAGCCTCGCGCCCAAGGGTTGAGCCCATGAAGAAGTTAATTATCGGTGTCGACATCCAGTCAGACGCTTCCGTGGAAACGTGTCCGGCTGCTGCAGTACCTGTGAGAGCAAATATCCCGGAGCCAACTGTGGCACCCACTCCGAATGCCACCAAATCGAGAGCGGAGAGCGTTTTCTTCATTCTTCGCTCAGGTTGGTACGCCTCCTCAATTAGAACGCGGGGGTCCTTCGTCCTCAGAAGCTGGTTGCGCAAGCTAGTCTGCATTCAAATCCCCTTTTTGAAAGTCGAAGCGTGTTTCCGTCTCTTCATCGAGTTGCCAATCATTGAATTTTGACTGTCTTCTCGACTTTATTGCCAGCTAGATCAACTACTGTGACCTTCACTTTTTGTGCTCCCTTCTTTAACTTCACTCCATCTGCCGACAGATGCGCAGTTCGTGCATCCAAGATTTGATTGTCAACGGCTAGTGCCATTGATTCCTCATTGTCGACCTGGTAGGTGGCGTTAAGGAGCGGTGAGGTAGCGTCATTAGCCTCTCCGGTTATGGAGAGTGTTTCGCCGTTGCGTGTTGCTCTTAGAGAGGAGAGCACTGGTTTGGTGTTGTCAACGACTATGAATCGATAGAATTTTGTGACGCAGGGGTCTTTCAAGTTCGAAGGTGAATCATCAACAGTAAACCTGAGCAAGTATCGTCCATCGGCCTTAGTCTTTGTATCCCATGAATACTTCAATTTCTCGGTTGGCGGCGTGGAGCTGGATTTGGGCTTCTTGCTGGATGCAGGAGATTCTGCAGTGCTGATAACTTTGCTGGTCTTAGTTTTTTTCGGCTTCGCTTTGTCTGATTTCTTTTTGCTGTTTTTGCTGGAATCTGCTTTGTCTTCGTCCGCAGCTTTGCCGTCGTTACCATCTTCAGTTTTGTTCTTATCGTCGTCCTTCTTTTCTGAGTCGGAATCGTCTTTAGAGTCCGATCCGTCTTTCGAATCCTTGTCGTCGGAGCCGGAGCCTTCGTCACCTTCTTTGGTGTCGCCGCTGCTCTGCTTGGAGTCCTGCTCGTCTTTGGCCTCTTGGTCCGCGCCACCGACAGGTTCCTCGTCTTTACGAGAGTCTTCTTCGGTTCCCTGCCCGCCGCCGTCCTTGGAGGAGTCTCCTTCAGAAGACTGGGTGTTTACTTTGAACTTGTCATAGGCTCTTTTTCGGATCGAAACTCTGGGTGTGTCGTTCCAGTTTTTTTCAACGCCTTCGGATTTCCAGTCAGCATCACCGGAGTCGTCACCGTCGGAACTGCCACCATCACCGGAGCTACTCGAATCGCTCTTTTCGGAATCGCCATCTTTGGACTCAGAGTCATTCTTAGAGCCATCGCTGCTGTCGTCGTCTTTGCCTTCCGTCGACTCCTTAGGGTCTTTTGAATCCTTCGAATCCTTCGAATCCTTTGAATCCTTTGAATCCTTCGAATCCTTGTCTGACTCGCTCTCTTCGTCGCTCTTCGACTGCGAGCCGCCGGCTTTATCGTCGGTGTCGTTGCCTGGCATGTTTTTGTCCGGCTTCCTGCCGCCATCCTTTCCTTTTTTATTCTTGTCGGACGCCTGCGATTTCTTGCTGCCGGATTTGGTATCACTGGAACTGGACTTCTTCTCCCGTTCGCCCCGCAGGTCTTCTGCAAGCAGAGCCCATGTCTCCCCGTTGTCGGCTGACACATCAATTCTCATCTGCAGGTTGTCGCCATCGGGATCGGTGCCGGTTATCTCCAACACCTCTGTGTCAGAGATAAACTCGCCTGACTTCAGCGAAACGTTTGACGCGACTGGTTTTAAGTTGGCAGGCAAATACGAGACAACCACCTTGCCGATGACGCTGGAGCGTCCTGCCGGGAAAACTTTGTCAGGCTCGCCTGACTGCTTGGAGGTTGAATTCCACGTGGTCCTGTATTGAAAATATCTGGCATCGGGAGATGCGATCTTGAACCCATCTTTGCTGTCGCTCGCTGCGTGCCATGGTGACCAGTCCACGTCTGGGCTGGATGTGTTGCCGGTTCTGGTCTCGACCGTGATACGTCCTGCTAGCTCGGAGTTGTCTTCATTGTACGCACCATAGACGCGTAATCTTGACCAATGTGTCGGACGAAGACCGTCCCTGGCCGGTGAAGTATAGCTAGCGGTACCAGTGGGTCGTATAGACATATTAAAAACGACAGGCAAGTTGCTAGTGAGCGCGTAGAGGGAACCATTGTTATCACTTACCAGGGCGGTAACTGCTTCCTGCTCCGTATGCTTGACAGGCACGAAAAAGGCGTGATCGGTAAGCGGCTCCAGTTGAATTTGAGTGATATCACCCTCGGCATCACCGGCAAAAACGGAATCGGTAGACTGATCGTAGAGAAGGGTAAAGAACGCATCGCTAGTCGCCAGATCTGCTGTCTCACCGGACTTCTTCACTCTCGTCAGGCGACCTTTGCCTGCCGTTGTCACATAGAGATCGCCGGAGTCGGTAAGAGCCACTCCGGTAACCAAATGGTCGCCGGATTGAAACTCAGCTTTTAGCGCTCCTGACTTGTCCAGGCTAAACACGGCACCTGTCTCACCTGTCCCTATGTAGAGCCGATTTTCCTTTTTGCTATAGAAGAGCGCCAGTACATGCGCCTGTTCGGTATCGCATACAAGCGATCGCACGCCTGTGGACGTGATTTTATATAACTTGCCGCTGTTGGTCTCACCAATGTACAAATTGTCCTGTTGATCGACACACAAGCAAGCAGCCATTCCTTCAGGCATTTTAGTGTAGTCTCGAACCTTGCCTGACTCGATAACAACAACCTTCCCTGAAGGAACGCAGGAAGCGAATATTCGTCCTTTCGAGTCGGCGGCCATTGAAGGAATCATCACCGTGTTGAGCTGCGCAACCGTCGATGGTGCACCGGCACCATCCCATTTCATGATCTTGTTGGAGGTGGAGAAGTAAAAGCTGCCGTTCGACCATACTCCCGACCAGCCTCGGAGCTCACCGGCAAGGGATTTCTCCGATTTGACCTCGAAGGCAGGGAACATTCGTCCCCAGTTGTCTACAGTGACTCCGGTCTTGGTGCCATCATGGTAGGCACCTTCGTCTGATTGATTCCATGCCTGCGCTGCGCGGAGATGTGTGTCTTCCGGAATTGTCGCCCAGAGATTGAGCTGTGATTGTTTGGTGGACGCAGCTTGCGCTGCTGTATCCGTCGGAGCGGCTGAAATGTCGGAAGATTTTTTCGTCGAGTCGATGATGTCCTGCGCTTGACTGGTTATGTAAATGCCCGAATCTCGCTTTCCTGCACCTTTGGGGGCAGCGCGATACCAATCGTCTTTGGCCAGGTACTTGTCCGGACGTTTGACCTTGATGGCGATTATATGACTGCCCGACAGAAGGCAATCAACTCGTTTCGAAACCACTTTCTCCCCGTCAACAAGCTCCGGTCCGTGAGTATATCGGTTCGAGAAGAACAGTCTGTTCCAGTGCCCGGGAGGGCTCTGAATAACACTTCCCTCCACATGAATTGCCTGATCGGGAAGTCCGAGGACGCAGCTTAGCTCGTCGCTGCGTGGAGACTCTCTCAAGTCTTGCAGAAGCTGTTTGACGTTGTTTACCGGAGGATCTTTTATGCCCATGCGGTTGCGAACATCTTTCAGGTTGCCACCGCCACTGACACCGATTGCCATATCGCCGTCAGGAGCAGTGCGCGGTATGGTAATGGAAAGCTTCTCGATATATCGCTCGCCATTGAACGGCTCCAGTTCACAATTTACCGTTACCGATTCGCCTGGTTTCGCAACCGA
>CAYTDR010000417.1:5758-7017 GCA_964436185.1 uncultured Candidatus Obscuribacterales bacterium
GAACACTCTCAAAATCTGCGTGGAATTGCGACCCGGCTCCAGAGTGACATCAAGCGAAATATTTTTCAGATTTACATGTCGGAATCGGTTGTTGACTATCTTATCGGCAAGACCACTGATTTCGTTGGAGACCGGTTCTCCGAAAAGCAACTTGGCTATCGGAGATGACGAAGCGGAGCTGCTGAAGCGATCCTCTCGCTCAACAATTCCTTCGCCATCCACCTCGATGTGGCTTTTGACTTTGGCTATATATGGTGCCGCCGATTGGTATGTGGCATCCAGTGCCGACAGAGCCGTGCCCGCCACCATTTCCGATATCAAATCCGGATGGTCGATGATCTGGCACTTAAATCGTTTCTCCAGTCTGCGATCCTCATCGCGAACCGTGATTGAAAGCGGAATCATTCTTGCCTTGCGACCCATCTGCCCGCCAATCGACCATGGTCTGTCGGAATAGATACTTCCGACGATTTTCATAGGAGAGGAAAGCTTGAATGAGACCGCCAGGTTCGGAAGGATTCCATGAACATACGCTTCGGCCATGGGGAAATCGACGAATCCCGCTTGCAAGAAAGGATGTCCGAAACCGATGACGCGATCGCCGAACACTGCCGTAGTGGTACCGGTCGCAATCGAGGAGAAATCGCCTGTGGAGAGCATCACACCCAATGAGCTGCCTGGCGCGATGCCGGGATTGCTGCCCGGCTTTTCAGCCAGCTCCGGATCGAGACCACCCGATGAGCCGGCGCTGACAGCCAATCCATGCTTCCCAAGTCGTTCTTCCAGATATTGTCGAGCTCTGGTGGAAAAACCGCTGAGCGCTATCGGCGACACGAGCGGTACCATATGTGGTGAGGAGGCGCTGATCAAAGAGGTGTTGAGCTGTCCCAGTTCCTGTCTGTCCATCGCAATGTTGGCTGGCTCGAGGAGAATCTGAGATTTTTTGATCGGCTCATGTCCGGGACTTGGAGACCGAACAGGTTCCACCGTGGCATCGAGCATATCCACGATCGGCGTCACTCCGGCGATCGGCTCGACCGAGAAATCAAATCCGTAAGATAGTGCACCAATCAGCTTGTCATCAATATAGATGGGGCTGCCCGACATACCGCGAACAACTTTGTTTTTTCCCAGGGATTTTCCGGATATTCGGATGAGAATGGCGTCTCTGCCGTTGGACACCTTCTTCATCACGCCGATCACTTTGACGTCGAAACGTTCGATCTTGGTGCCTTCGAAAACGGAGAGACCATAGCCCT